>JAEUHE010000238.1 GCA_016793885.1 Verrucomicrobiales bacterium | reverse complement strand
TATCCAAACTGCATGTTCGACCTCCCTGGTGGCCGTCGTGCAGGCCTGCGGGGCGCTTCAATCTCACCAATGTGATGTCGCTCTCGCCGGCGGGGTCTCCATCTCGTTCCCGCAGCAGAGGGGATATATCTACGAGGAGGGGGCCATCGCCTCCTCCGAAGGCCGTTGCCGTGCGTTCGACGCCCGCGCAACCGGAACCGTTTTCGGAGCGGGAGCCGGGGCCGTGCTTCTGAAACGTCTACCGGATGCCTTGCGTGATCGTGACCCAATCGTGGCCGTGATCAAAGGGGTTGGCATCAACAATGACGGACGTGACAAGGCCAGCTTCAGTGCTCCCAGCATCGCAGGCCAGACAGAGGTGATACGAACCGCTCTGGCGCAGGCCGGAGTTTCCCCGGACGGCATCGGATACGTCGAAGCCCACGGCACTGGAACACCTCTCGGCGACCCCATTGAAGTAAAAGCCCTGTCCCAAGCCTTCCGACAGTCCACACAGCGCGCTCAGTTCTGCGCTCTCGGCGCGGTGAAGACGAACATCGGCCATCTGGAAGCGGCCGCGGGCGTCACCGGCCTCATTAAGGCCGCCCTGGCAGTAAAGCATGGCCTCATCCCTCCCACTTTGCATTTCACCCGTCCGAATCCGCTCTGCGAGCTGGAGAGGAGCCCGTTTTACGTTCCGACGGAACTCATGCCGTGGCCGCCGGGGATGGTGCCACGACGCGCCGGAGTCAGCTCCTTCGGTGTGGGTGGAACCAATGCGCACGTTATCCTCGAGCAGGCTCCGGTCGAAATTCCAGCACCGGCCGTGCGCTCACCCCAGCTCCTGACGATTTCGGCTCGGTCGGAGTCTGCCTTACTCGCCGCCTCCGCCCGGTTAGCCGCGTTTCTGCAGCAGCGTCTCGATTCCAACTCTGCCGGCGACCTTCGTCTCGACGATATCGCCTATACGCTGCAAACCGGGCGACGCGCGTTTCGCCATCGACGACAAATTACAGCGTCCACGCCAGAGGAGGCCGTTCAGAAGCTTAACGCGCCCCTGCGCCACGATGGATGCTCGCCCATCGCCGAGGAGCGCCCTCCGGAGATCGTTTTCCTGTTCCCTGGCCAGGGTGGCCAATATGCGGGCATGGGGGCAGAACTCTATGAGAACGAACCGGTCTTCCGCCAAGCCGTGGATCAGTGTTCAGCAATCCTGCCCGGAGGCCTATGGTCCGAGCTCCAAGTCATTCTGCTCGCCAAAGACGAGGCTTCACGGGAGAGCGGAACCGGAGCGCTCACGGCGACCCGGCTGGCTCAGCCCTCGCTCTTCATCATTGAGTACGCGCTCGCTCAGCTTTGGATGTCATGGGGCATTCGGCCCGCGGCCGTGATCGGACATAGTGTGGGTGAATTCGTCGCCGCGGTTCTGGCAGAGTCGTTCTCGCTGGAGGACGCCTTGAGGCTCGTCGTCGAACGAGCTCGGCTGATGCAGTCGCTGCCGGAGGGCGCCATGATGGCAGTTCGACGCGGTGCGGATGCGATTGCGCCCCTGCTTCCTCCCGGCACCTTTATCGCCGCCTACAACAGCCCGTCCCTCTGCACGGTGTCAGGCCCCGACTCGGTCCTTCAGGGGTTTTCGGAATGGCTCGAGGCCAGCCGCATCGCCTGCAAGCGGCTCGCCGGATCGCACGCCTTTCATTCCTCGATGATGGATCCCATGGTCAAACCGTTCACTGAGCTGGTGAGGTCGGTGGACCGCCGTGCTCCTACCCTCCCCTGGATCTCCACTTGCACGGGCAGCTGGATGACCGCCGCCGACTTGGATGACCCCGCCTATTGGGCCCGGCAACTGCGCCAGCCGGTTCAGTTCCAGGAAGCCGTGGGCCTCGCGTTTAAGACCCAGTATCGGGTTCTGGTGGAGGTGGGGCCCGGTCAAGCCCTCACGACGTTCTCTAGGCAGCATCCCGGCAAGCCGTGGAACCTTCTGGGGGTATCGCCGATAACCCAAGGTTCGGGTCAACCCCAGGAATCATTCGAGATGATGCAAGCCCTCGGAGCTCTGTGGACCGCCGGTTGCTCCCCTTGCTGGGAGGCAGTGCATGGCGGAGAACCGCGCCGACGAGTTGCCCTGCCCGCTTACCCTTTCGAGCGCCAACGCTATTGTATTGAACCCGTTCCGATGGTTATACCACAGCTGCAGGAGAGCGGGCATGCCAATGTGGATTCCACACCTGAAAATCCGAACTCCCAGCGTGCAACTGAACCCGTTGTAAATGCGCCAGAGTTAGTCGTGAACTCGCTTCCGCTTTCAGTAACTCCCTCGTTGAATCGCGCTGAACATTTAGCCAAGATCATCCGGGACCTTGTTCGAGAAATGTCAGGGATAACTGTTACCGACGATTCGCTCTCGTTCGTCGAATTGGGTTTAGATTCTCTGCTTCTCATGCAAGCGCGACAGGTTTTTCGCTCCAAATTCGGCACCCAGGTGACGGTGAGAAACCTTCTGCAAACCACTCCGAATGTTCGCATGCTGGCGGCCTATCTGGATGACCAGCTGCCGTCGGGAGCGTTCTGCCCCGAAGCGGAGCAGTTACCATCACCTGGATCAGCCCCTCCAAGTTCGTCGCTCGAGGATTCTTCGAAAGCACCGACGTTCGGTCTTTCGCTGACGGTGGGGAATTCCGTTGGGTCCACGCTAAACCGGACTCAGCACCACTCGCTCTCCCAGTTCATCGAGCGCTATACACGCAGGACCGCCAGATCGAAAGCGCTCACCCAGGAGTACCGTCGATGGTACGCCGATCCGAGAACCGCCTCGTCCTTTAACCGCCTCTGGAAGGAAATGGTCTACCAGATTGCCGTCTCCCGTTCCTCCGGCGCTCATCTCTGGGACATCGATGGCAACCGCTACATTGACATCCTCAACGGATTCGGTCCCAATTTCCTCGGACACTCGTCGAGGCTCATCAGCGACGCCCTCAAGGCACAGATCGACCTGGGCATTGAAGTCGGACCCCAATCCCCGCTCGCGGGAGAGACCGCCAAAATGTTCTGCGAGCTCACCGGCAACGAACGAGCCAGCTTCGTCAACACCGGCTCCGAAGCCGTCTACGCCGCAATGCGTCTGGCCCGTGCCGTCACCGGCAAGGACAAGATCGTCATCTTTGCCAAGGATTATCACGGCAACTTTGACGAAGTCCTCGCTCGCGCCGGCGGAAGCCCGGCCTACCCCATCAGCTTACCCATCGCTGCCGGCATCCCAAAACGTGCGGTCCAAGACATGATCGTGCTGGAATACGGCTCTCCGGCATCCCTAGAGACCATCCACTCGCGAGCCGACGAGATCGCCGCCGTCATGATTGAGCCAGTCCAGAGCCGTCGCCCCGAACTCCAGCCTTTCCAGTTCAACCGGGATCTCCGAAAGCTTACCGAAAATAGAGGCATCGCCCTCCTCTTCGATGAAGTCATTACTGGCGTCCGCCATCGCCCCGACGGCGCACAGGGCCTCTACGGAGTCAAAGCCGATATCGCCACCTACGGAAAAGTGGTTGGAGGCGGGATGCCCATTGGGATCGTTGCCGGCAAAGCCGAATACATGGACATTTTCGACGGTGGCAGTTGGCGGTATGGTGATGACTCCTTCCCGGAAAAGGGGGCTACGTTCTTCGCGGGAACGTTTGTTCGGCATCCTCTTGCCATCGCGGCGACGCACGCCATCCTCAAGTATCTTCTTCAGCAAACCCCGGAATTCTGGAACTCCATCAATCGTCGCACTGAACGACTGGCCACCACCGTCGATCGCTACTTCGTTCAACAAGGAATTCCTATCCGCATGCCGCATTGCTGCTCCCAGATGTTCGTGCGGGTCGACGATGATCTCGAGTTTGGCAATCTGCTGTTCTATCACCTGCGGCACCGCGGGGTGTTTATCCTTGAAAATTTTCCCACCTATCTGACGGCGGCTCATACCGATCACGACATCGATGAAGTGATCGGAGCCTTCAAGGACAGCACCCGAGAACTATTGGATGCGGGGTTTCTCAAGCGGAACCCAGCTTAGAGTCCAATACAATCGAACAAGTCTAATCGGTGGAGTGTCCTCCAGGGCCAGCGGCTAATGCTGATGCTACCCCAAACATGATCATACTAGACGCTCTGTTAGCATCGGAGCTCCGGAAGAACACACTCGAACTCGTTGACAACAGTCTTCTATTCAGGTAGTTCTCAAGGTCGAAACTTTGTGAGATCTGGTGTAACTGTAATGCCTAATGAAGCACTCCCAACCCTTGTCTAGCATGGAGGAATCATGTTTTTCCTATTATTCGCCAGTAAGGTCGGGAACAGAAATGAATTCGCTCCGCGCGGGGAGGCGGGACCAAATATCCTGCTATTCAGAAAGTCTTCAGAGCCAGACTCGAGGCTTGGCTACCGTATACGAACCGTCCGCTGCTCATGTTGCTGGATGTGCGCACGCAGGCAAGAAATGACTTGAGCCATCTGGGCGGCGCGCGACGGATTAATGCTCGATCCAGGCGGCGCAAGTGGCACGCGCGCCTGAACTAGGCCGACCGCTCGCTACCTCATCAGAGGTGAGTCACTACCCCGCGTAAATTACGAAGTTTCTGCGAAAGACCAACCTGATCCACTTTATGAACCTCGATGGATCAATGTTTCCATGGACGAGTGCTAGAAGCTTATTGGAGCCGGACTGCACACTTACCGCACTGTTCCAGCCCCATACCAAAAATGCGGGCAAGAATGTGCGCAAGGGCCGAATCGCAGGCGATTCCGCGCGGCGAAGGAGTAGAGATGGATAACGCTCTTCACAACCTGAATCAGTGGCGAAGCATAAGCTCCATCACGATGTTGACGCTAATGTTGGGATGGGAAAGCCTTATGCCGTTCTTCGCCTACTTCGCGGGAAGCACGCACGAACGCGTCCGGCACGGCCTTATAAATCTGGCACTCGGCATTGTTAACTCGCTGCTCACCGGACTTGGGTTTGTGGCATTGTGGTGGACTTCCGCGGAATGGGCACGGGCCCATGGGTTTGGCCTTTTGAACTGGCTATCGATCCCGAACTGGGCGCGGTTGGCTCTAGCGTTTCTGCTCTTTGATGCCTGGATGTACTGGTGGCATCGATCGAACCATCGAGTTCTGTTTCTTTGGCGCTTCCATCGCATGCACCATTCAGATCCGAAGATGGATGTGACCACGGCTAACCGGTTTCACATCGGCGAAATCGTGCTTTCGTCCGTCCTCCGAGTGCCGCTGATTACTTTGTTCGGTTTACAACTGTGGGAGCTGGCGCTCTACGAGTTGGCGATGTTCACCGTCGTGCAGTTGCACCACGCCAACGTGGCACTGCCGGCTTGGCTCGATCGCGCGCTTCGTGTGATCATTGTCACGCCCTTCATGCACAAGGTCCATCACTCGCGATGGCAACCAGAAACGGACTCGAACTACTCTTCTCTTTTCTCGTTCTGGGATCGTCTCTTCCTTAGCTATCGTCTGAATGACGATCCGCATACGTTGCGGTTTGGTCTAGATGAATTCAGGAGTCCGGAGGACCACACTCTGACCGGGCTAATGGCAACGCCCCTGAAACAGATGCAACGAGCAACTGGCGAAGGTCCGAGTTACGCGAGCTCGGATCGACGAAACTAGGCATTGTCATTTCACAATCGGATCCGGAAACTGAATCCAGTGCGCTGTGGCTTGGCGGGGCTCCCCTTCACCCTCGGCAGCGAGGTTTCTGCACCCCAGCCAGCACTTTACGGATTCCACAACGTCCATATGCATACGAACACTTCGGCGGCGCGTGGAACGAATGATCGCGTAGCGCGCTCATGTCTAGACGCAGTGACCCTCGCAAGAGCCGGAGGTGTGACAGAGGTGAAGTGGCTCCAAGCCGCATGCCCTCCGGCCAGCGATTTGGCACGCCAGTTTGCTGCAGGTCTGTGGATCGCCTTACGTGCTCGCTTGGAGGCGTAAACATAGCCCGAGAAAATCTGAAACCGAGTTCAGCGATCCAGAGGCGGGCAAGATCACACCCTCAACAGTGGCTCAAAGAATTGTCCGATATACAGGCTCCCGCCGCAGATCAGTTCCGAAACTGTCAAACTGTGCGAGGTCTCAGGCAAACAAAAAGCTTACTCTGGAGTTAGACATTGGCCGAGAGGGACGAGGCCGGGACAGTGGGTCGCGTGGCCGAAGCCAGTTTGTCGACGTCTGTTTTCCGGGTGAACATGCGGTATAGCCCAGGCAGCACCAGCAACGTCAGCGCTGTGGACGAAAGAACGCCGCCGATGACGACCGTGGCCAGCGGACGCTGCACTTCCGCGCCGGTACCGGTGGCGAGGGCCATCGGAATGAAACCCAGCGACGCGACGAGCGCTGTCATCAACACGGGACGTAGGCGCGTCAGCGAACCTTCGGTGATGGCGTCGTCTAGCGGTTTGCCATCGGCTCGCAGCTTGTTGATGAAAGAGATCATCACCAGGCCGTTCAGCACGGCCACGCCACTTAACGCGATGAAGCCCACGCCCGCTGAAATGGACAGCGGAGTGTCTCGCAGCCAGAGCGCCGCGACACCGCCGGTCAGCGCCAGTGGCACCCCGGAAAAGACGAGCAGCGTGTCCTTGACCGTTCCAAACGTCGCGAAGAGCAGCGCGAAAATCAGCAGCAACGAAATGGGCACGACGATTTGCAGTCGCTTGGTCGCGGAGATCAGTTGCTCGAACTGGCCGCCCCACGAAATCCAGTAGCCCGCCGGAATTCTGACTTTGGCGTCAATCACCTGCTGCGCTTCTGCTACGAACGAGCCTAGGGCGCGTCCGCGCACGTTAGCGGTGACGACGATGCGGCGTTTGCCGTTCTCGCGGTTGATCATGTTCGGGCCGGGCGCGATGGAGATTTCGGCAACCTCGCCCAACGGAATGAAGGCTTGCGCGCGCTGGCTGCCGGAATTGGAAAAATGCGCCACCGCGCCCCCGGTCCCCTCGCGCTTGGGCAAAGGCACCGGCAGGCCCTCCAAAGCCTCGATGTCGGTGCGCAGGTTTTCCGGCAGGCGGATGATGATTTCAAAACGCTTGTCGCCTTCAAACACTTCGCCCGCCGCCTTGCCGCCGAGGGCGATTTCGACGACATCCTGCATTTCGGCGACGCTCAGGCCGTAGCGCGCCAGGGCTTCGCGCTTGGGCACGATGCTCATCAGCGGCAGGCCGGTGGTTTGTTCCAGTTTCACGTCCGCCGCGCCAGGGATGGTCTTGATCTCCTTCTCGATCAGCTTGCCGGCTTGCCGCAACACGTCCATGTCTTCGCCGAACAATTTCACGGCCACATCGCTGCGCACGCCCGCGATGAGTTCGTTGAAACGCATCTGAATCGGCTGTGTGAACTCGTAGTTGTTGCCGGGGATTTCCTTCACCGCCGCTTCCAGTTCGGCGACGAGTTCGGCTTTGGGTTTTTTCGGATCGGGCCATTCCTTGCGCGGTTTCATGATGACAAAGCCGTCGGCCACGCTGGGCGGCATGGGGTCGGTAGCGATTTCCGCCGTGCCGAGTTTGGCGAAGACAATTTTCACCTCCGGGAACTTTTCGAGCCGCCGCTCAAGCGCGTGCTGCATTTCAATCGCCTGGCTGAGACTCGTGCCGGGAATGCGTAGCGCGTGCAGCGCCACGTCGCCTTCATCCAGGCTAGGAATGAATTCCGTGCCCATGCGCGACGCGACGACGCCGCTGATGACGACCAGCAGGACCGCCGCCAGAGCCGCTGCGCCGCGAAAGTGCAGGCAGAACTTCAACAGCGGCACGTAGATCGCCTTCGCGCCGCGTATGAGAACGTTCTCCTTCTCGGAAATTTTCCCAGAGAGAACCAGCGCGATGGCGGCGGGAATGAACGTCACGGAAAGCACCATCGCGCCGGCCAGCGCCAGCACCACGGTGAAGGCCATGGGGTGGAACATTTTCCCCTCCACGCCGCTCAGCGCAAAAATGGGCAGATAGACGATTGTGATGATGAGTTCGCCGAACATTGTGGCGCGACGCACTTCCTTGGTGGCGGAGAAGACAACTTCAAACCGTTCGGCGCGCGTCAGCAAACGCCCCAGCCGGTGCTGTTCGGCCGCGAGCCGACGCACGCAGTTCTCCACGATGATGACCGCGCCGTCCACGATGAGGCCGAAGTCCAGCGCACCGAGGCTCATCAGGTTGCCGCTGATTTTTGCGCCGACCATGCCGGTGATGGTGAAGAGCATAGAGAGTGGAATCACCAGCGCCGTGATTAGCGCCGCCCGGAAGTTGCCCAACAACGTGAACAGGATCACCACCACCAGCAACGCGCCTTCAAACAGATTGTTCTTCACCGTCTCAATGGCTGCGTTGACCAGATCGGTGCGGTTATACACGGTCTTTGCGACGATGCCTTCCGGCAGCGACTTGTTGATCGCCGCCATCTTGTCATGTACGCGCACGGAAACGGTGCGGCTGTTCTCGCCGATGAGCATGAACACCGTGCCGAGGACAACCTCTGTTCCGTTCTTGGTCGCGCCGCCGGTGCGGAGTTCCCTGCCGAGGAGAACATCGGCAACATCATCCAGGTGAATGGGAAGGCCAGCGCGGTTGCCCACCACAATTTGCTTGATGTCCGCAATCCCCACAACCTGGCCCGGGCTGCGGATGAGATACTGCTCGCCGTTCCGCTCGATGTAGCCCGCGCCGATGTTGGCGTTGTTGTCGGCCAGCGCCGTCATCAGGTCGCGAAACCTCAGGCCGTAAGCGCGCAGTTTTTCGGGATGCGGCGTGACGTGATACTGCTTCACCAAACCGCCGATGGAGTTGACATCAATGACGCCCGGCACGTTGCGCAGTTGCGGTTTGATGATCCAGTCCTGCACGGTGCGGATGTCAACTTGCGTAATCGCGCTGCCATCGGCGTTGCGCGCCCCCGCTCCAGCTTCGACGCTGAACATGTAAATCTCGCCCAGGCCCGTTGTAATCGGACCGAGGGACGGTGCGATGCCGGGCGGCAGTTTGCTTTTCACCTCTTGGATGCGCTCATTGATAAGCTGCCGGGCAAAGTAGATGTCCGTGCCGTCCTTGAAGATGACAGTCACCTGCGAGAGGCCATAACGCGAGATGGAGCGGGTGTATTCGAGGTATGGCAATCCGCCCATCGCCGTCTCGACGGGATAGGTGATGCGCTGCTCGGCTTCGAGCGGCGAGTAGCCGGCCGCTTCGGTGTTGATCTGCACCTGGACATTGGTGATGTCCGGCACGGCGTCAATGGTGAGCCGCTGGTAATTGTACAGGCCCAGCACGGCGATGGCCGCCGTGACGAGGAGGATGAACCAGCGCTGGCGGATGGAAAAATGGATGAGTCGTTCGAGCATAAATAACCCTCTAGACCGCCTGGTCCTGCTGTTCCCCGGTGCGGAGGATGGCTTTGATTTCTTTCATGGGAATTCAGAGTTTGACGCCGAATTTGCCGAGTGTGAAAACCATTGCCCCGTAGGAAACCAGCATGACGGCAACCGCAGCCCCGAGGGCCGGATAAAAATGGACGCCACGCTTCAACAGCGCGGGCAGTACGAGGAACAACACCAGCGATGGGAGCACGAGCCAAAGGATGCTGCTGGACAGAGCGGCGACCTTTTGTGCGTCGCGCGTGTCTTGCCAAAGCCAGACGAAGGCGAGCAGGGAAGTCAGCGGCAGCGAGGCTAGCAAGCCGCCCAATAGCGAACTACGTTTGGCGAATTCCGAAACGGCGACAATCACCGCCGCCGATAGGCCGAATTTGAGAATCGTGTAGGTCATAACCGATGGGTTGGTTCAATGGTCGTGCGAAGCGCCGGACTTCAGAATGTCCGCCTTGATGATGAAACTGTTCTCAGCGGCGTATTTCTGCCCGGCGCGCAGATCGGAAACCACCTCCACCCATTCCGCGTCGCGGCGGCCTAACTCCAGTATGGCGATTTCAAAAATGTTGCCATCGTTCATAAACACAACCTTCCAATCGCGGAAAGTTTGGAGTGCGCTGGATTTTACGGCCACGAGCACTTCAGCTTCTTCCACGATGATTTCGCCGGTGACAAACAGACCCGGACGCCATTTGCCGGTCGGGTTGGGCAACTCAACCCGCGCCAGCATCGTCTGCGTGTCCTCCGCGCCAAAAGGCGAGATGTAACTCACCGTGCCCGTCTCGCTGGTCGTGCTTTCGCCCGCGAAAATGGTCACGGTCTCGTCCACCTTGAGCTTGTCGAAATCTTTTCCATTCACATTCAAGTCCACCCAAACCGTGCTGAGGTCCGCCACGGAGTAAATCACCTCGCCTTCCTTGACGAATTCACCCTGCCGCACGTCCTTCCCGATGACCGTTCCGGCGATGGACGATTTCACGTCGTAGGACTGCAAGCTTTCATTGCTCTCCACCACGGCCACGACTTCATCCTTCGCCACGGCGTCGCCGAGACGTTTGTGGATTTTCTTCACGATGCCGGGATAACGCGGAATGACGTGCGTCATGTGATCTTCGTTGGGCTGCACGCGGCCATTGACCTTGATGGTCGTTTTGATTTTGGCCGGCCCTGCCGTCTCGATAACGATGCCCGAACTTTTCACCGCTTCCGGCGTCATCGTCGTGCGGCCCTCGTAGGAATCGTATTCCCAGCGATGCGTCTTGCCCTTGTGTTCGGCGATGACCTTCACGTCGAACGAATGCGGCTCGACGATTTCCTGGTCGCCGAGCAGGTAGTCATCCCGCTTCGCAAAACCAATCTTGTCCACTCGCCCGCCGAAGCGATGCAGTTCAATCGTCAACTTCGCTTCGGTCGGATCAATCGGTTTGCTCTTCTCGTAAAGGAAGACGCGGAATTCCGGCGGCACGCCGCGCTCGAAGATCGTCACTTCAGTCGCGAAATCACCTTCGCTCAACAGGCGTCCGCCGTGCGGGCCTTTGGCGGCTTCGGCGACGGCTTCACCGCCATGACCGCCCTCGCCGGAGACTTGGGTCGCGGGTTTGGCGTTGCGCATCACAAACCATGTGAGGCCAGCGCCCGCCAGCAGAACGAGCATCACTGCCGTAATTTGCGTTTTGTTCATAAGAAAATGGAGTGTCGGTTTTTGAGAATCTGAAAGTGATGTGGTTTACCTTTGCGGCTCGCCGCCCTCAATAGGCTGTCCAATCAACCGTTCCAACTCCACGATGAATTGATGATACGCGGTGGCCGTTTGAATATATTCCAGCTTGATGTCGAACATCGTGCGCTGCGCGTCGAGGACTTCGAGATACGAGAATCGTCCCTGCGCAAAACCCTCCCACGAAATCGCCAGCGCATCCTCCGCCTTCGGCACAATCTCCTTTTGCAGACCGTCCATGACCTGCACCGCCCACGCCATTTCCTGATAGAGGCCCAGCAGGACTGTGCCGAGGCGAATCTCCGCCGCTTTGTGTTCCGCCTCCGTCCGGCTCAGCAGCGCCCGCGCCTCCGCCGTTCCGCCCTGATTGCGGTCGAAGAATTGCAGCGGCATCGAGAAACCAAAAACGAGAGCCTGGTCGTCGGATCCTTGCAAGTGGCGGATGCCTCCGCCCACGGTCACGTTCGGCACGCGCCGCGCATCGGCCAGCTTGATTTCGGCTTCGCGAAGCTTTTTCTCCGAAACCCAGCGGGTGATTTCCGGGCTGCTGGAAATGCGCTCCACCAATCCCTCGAAAGCGGGAACCGGTTTGCGGGCGAACAAATCCGCTTGCGCCCGCTCGAACACCGGCTGCTTGCTCCGCCAACTCGCAGCGAGTTTTTTCCGCGAAGTTTCCAGCACATAGCGCGCACTCCCGACGAGAACGTCGCCGCGCGCCAGCGCCACCTGCGCCTTCCGTTCCTCCAGCGCCGAACCTTTCCCCGCCGTCACGCGCTCCCGCACCGTGCGCAGCGCATCTGCCGCCAACTGACGATTCGTCAGCGCCAGATCCAAAGCGTGTTGATTCGCAACTACCTGAATGAAGCGTTGCGCGACCTCGCCCAAAACCTCCACCCGCTTCAATTCATACGCCGACCTGGTGACACCCCGAGCCTGCGAGGCGAGTTCAGTCCGCGCCGCCCGCTTGCCGCCTAGTTCGATCACCTGGCTGAGTTGGAGCGTGATTTGCGCTTCCTGTCCGCCGCTGAAATCACCCGTGCCAAGGACGTCCTCCACCTGCAAACCCAACTCGGGATTGAGCCGCAATCCCGCTTGCAAAATGCGCGCCTCGTTCACCCGCGCCTGCCACGCGAACGGCGCAAGCTCCGGGTTTTCCGTCAACGCCAGGGCCAGCGCATCGCGGAGCGTCAGCGCGCCGGTCGGCTCTTTCACCGGCGCGGCTGATTGTGGCGGTTTTGGAGCGGCGGCAGACGGGATGGACGCGGCACTTTGTGCCTGCGATTCCGACCGGGAATCGCCTTTGGCAGGTGGATTGGTAGCGCACCCGGCCAATACAAAAGTTAAACCAACCCCCACGGTTAAGCCCGGCACACTAAAACAGATTCGATTCATAATCGGAAAACGGGTTCTCGGCCCCAAAAGCAACACGCCCGGAATTGAGACTGCCTGCGGAGCATTCAGACAGAGAAAAGGCGTCACGCGCCGAACAGGACAGCGCGTCGAAACGAGGGAGGAATCAGGCGAGAGGCGGAGCGCGAGGATGGAGTGGATCGGGCGGAGAATCGCCAGGTGGTCGGATGCGCTCGAAGACTGGAATGGGCCTCTGTGGTTGGGACAACTCAATGAGAATCGAAGTGTCCGCAAGGACGCAGACGACGGCGAGAACGGAAACGGGTGATTGCGTCTGCGCCGTGAGGGTCAGTGTGTGGTCGGACGACGGATGCGGTGTGTGGTGATCGTTGTCGTCATGATGATCGGCGTCATCGTGTCCGTCCTGATGAGATACCGCATGAGCAACCGACTCCAAAAAACCATCCAAATGCGCTGCCGTCGCGAGGTGAAGGGGAATGTAATGGAGGTAGAAAGCGAACAAAGCCGCGATCAGCACGCGACCCCACCAACCTGCCTTGGTTAGCGAGCGGCTGCGGCTGTTATGTTGGCGAGTATTCACCGAAAACACATTCACACTATCGGCATACCAGCATCTAAGTCCATCACCTATTTCCCGAGCAGCATTCCTGTTTGCCGACCAGTCCCGACGCATCAATCAGGCAGCACGAAACCGCTGGCAATCAAACGAGCGCCAGCATCAACGAAATCCCTGCATTGATGCGCTGCACGCGGCAAGCAATACGACGGAGGCAAGGGCGGAGCAATCCGGGAGATGATGGGCTGGCGAATAATGTATTGCCAAGAATTACCACATGCTCTTCTGTTTTGTTTTCTTTCATTCAGTTCATGGGTTGCCGCTCGGATTCCAAGGGTCTAATTGTTTAGACGGCTGGCAAGTGAACTCATGCTTCCGGGCTTCTGCGTGGCCGTCCACGAAGGCGTAGTTCGCCCGGCTTTTGTGACGGCCCGAATCCACATCGGCGGCATCGGCTGGGGTGATCCAAAAATGCGCCATGATGTGGTCGGCACTGCTGGCGCTTTAGGCGACCAAAATCGTGGCTGCTGGATTGGGGACGGCGGTGGTTCGCCTCCAGGTCTGCGGTTTCCCCTTGTAATCATCTTCCGGGCCAAGCTCGAGATAGACGTTCATCCCGTAGCTCCACGGTACGGGACGCCTGTCGCCTGGGCAGCGGTAGACGGTTTGAAGAAGACTGGTACAGGCGGTCTTGCTCGAACCGAGTTGCGACGCGATGGCCCGCCCCCAGGTCGGCTGCCCGTATACGAAAGCCGAGTGCTGGCGGCGTTCGAATTTGTGCTCCTTCTCGTCGGTATAGAGCCGCGCCGCCAGCCCAACTTGTCGCATGTTGCCCAAGCACTGCGTGGGGCAGGCGGATTCCGTCGCCTTGCCCAACGCGGGCAATAATCGCGCGGCCAGAATAGCCATGATGGCAATCACCACCGCAGTTCTATCAGCGTGAAAGCGCGACACGCTCTCGGCCCTCGTGGGCCGAGAGTCGTGGGTGTTTTGTCAGGTCGCGCTGTCGCGGCGCGAGCTTCATCCGGAAACATTTTCTCATGTCTCCCACCGCGAGCACGACAGCGGATCGGATATCTACCGCGACGGGAGAGTTTGTCACGAGTGTCCACGTTCCGCCCGGCAGGGAGTCTGTGCCCTCCAACACATAGCCAGTGGCCGTTGTCCGCCAGAAGACCACGATGCGCCGCTCAATGCCAAAAATGGGCCGACCATCTGGCACGTTCGCCCAGCTGAAACGAACGGCCCGGTGCTCGAGTTTGGAAGTTCCAGGCCGGTCCCCGTGATCAACAGATACGCCTTGAAGGTGGCGGTGTAGGTGTTCGTTCCAGACGGTGCGGTGAACGTCGGATGAAACATCATACCGTTCCAATGAAGCGCGTTCGTTGTGCCGTCCGTGCGGAAGATTGGCGCAAAGGCTTTCGGTGCGGTGTTCGCATAGCGATAGACTGACAACACCAGCGTGCCGCACAGTTTGCGAATCCCCATTTGTGTCCCGACCGGTAGCGGATCAGTTACAGCGTCCATCACGAAACCGTAACGGCGGCTGAAGGATTGGCTTTCCCAGCTAGGATCAAGCGCCTCGAACCACGGATCACCCGGATCAAAGCTGTCTCCGGGATCGCTCACCCACAACGGCATGAGTTGCGGCACAGTCGCGTCCACCATGACGTGCATACGGCCTTCGGCGGCTTGATACGAGAGCATCGGTATCACCATGCCGCCTTTCATGGGAACAGCGGTAAGGGTCGCGGCGAACAGCGCCCACGACTGGAAGGAAAGGACCGCGGTCAGAACATTCAATTGTTCAAGAGGCGAGTTTTTCATTTCAGGCATTCAGAATTTGAGGCACTGCCACACGGCGGGCCTCGGGTTGATAAAAGGGAGATCAATGAGCCCACTCCAACACGACGCGGGCAACGAACAAGCGGGAGAGGATTAGATGAAAAAACGGCGGGGAGGCGGGACAGGCGGGGACTCGGCTCGATTCGCCGCGCAATCAGTCGGCACGGGAAGCAGAGTGAAAGCTGACGAAGGACAAGGAATGGAAATTTTGGAATCGAAACAGAATTCCTGTTTTCCTTGGACTTTCAGGGCGTCTTGCTTTTTCTCGGAACGCTTGCCCTCCTCAACCGCCTTGCACAGTTTGCAAGGATGCCTGCCGTCGAAGGTCTTGCGCAATGCTTCGGTCAGAGGAGCATCATTCGAAAATTTCACCGCCATACCAACCCATGCCACAGATTGCAGCAACGCCCAATGCAACCCTAGCGAAAGGTTCAGCGTCAGAACGACCAGCACGTTGGTCGACCGGGGCAGCACGAGGCTAGGATGCGCTTGTATCCCGGCTGTGTCAACCGCCTGCGCTCAGACACCTGCTCGCGGCGCGAAGCAAATGATGGCGGCGCCCAACAGGCACACGGCGGCTCCGATAAAATCCCACCGGTCGGGAGAGTGGCCGTCCACCCATTTCAGCCAAGCCAGCGACGCCGCAATGTAAATCCCGCCGTAAGCGGCATACGTGCGGCCTGCGGCGCTGGGGTGCAGGGTCAGCAGCCACGCAAACAGCGCGAGACTCACCGCGCCGGGCAGCAACCAAAGCGGCGTGCGTTTCAGGTTCAGCCAGAGATACACCGAGTAGCACCCGAAGATTTCGGCTAAGGCCGTTACCGCGAACAGTCCGATGGCGCTGAGATGGGAGTTCATTTGTGGTCATGAAGTCGTCGCGGCGTCAGGAGACGGTCCGCCTTCACTCGAAGGCGATTCCGATGGCGCGTCGTTCGCGGGTTTCTTCTTTCCTTCCAGCCACTCATAAAGCACGGGCAGCAAGACGAGCGTGAGGAAGGTTGAGGTGATGATGCCGCCGAGGACGACGGTGGCGAGCGGGCGTTGCACTTCCGCGCCCGCACCGGTCGAAATGGCCATCGGTACGAAGCCAAAGCTGGCGACGAGCGCGGTCATCAGCACGGGGCGCAGCCGGGTCATTGCGCCCTCGCGAACGCTGGTGGCAATGTCGCGGCCTTGTTCGCGGAGCACGTGGAAGTAACTGCACATCATCAGATCGTCCAGCACTGCGACGCCGGTCAGCGCGATGAAGCCAACGCCCGCGCTGATGGTGAACGGCATGTCGCGCAGCCAGAGCGCGAACACGCCGCCCGCCATCGCGAGAGGGATGCCGGTGCAGACCATCAGCGTATGCCGCAGACCGCCCAGTGAAGTGAAGATGAGGAGGAAGATAAATACCAACGCCATCGGCACGATGATGGCGAGCCGCGCGCGGGCCTTTTGTAGGTTCTCATATTGCCCGCCGAATTCGTAGTAGTAGCCGGACGGGAACTTCACCTCGGTCTTGATGCGGCTCATCGCTTCCTTCACGAATCCTTCCGTGTCGCGCCCGCGCAGGTTCACCAGAATCGCGCTGCGGCGCTGGCCGGATTCGCGCGTGACTGCGCCGACCTGTTCGGTCATTTGAAACGTGGCGACCTGGCCGAGCGTGAGCAAGCCGCCCACGTCGGTGCGCACGGGCAGGCGCTTCATGGTGTCCACGCTGCGGCGCGCGTCTTCTGCGAGTCGCACGACGATAGGGAAACGCCGGTTGCCTTCAATGACCGTGCCGACTTCCTCGCCCGCGAGTGCCGTGGCGATGGCTTGGTTGAGGTCGCCCGCCTGCAGGTTGTAACGGCGCAGCGCGTCGCGGTCGGGCTTGATCTCCAGCAATGGCGAGCGTCCAAACGCATCGAACTCCACGTCGCCAGCACCGGGAATTTTGCGTAGCAGGTCGCGAATCTCGGTCGAGAGCCGTTCGAGTTCCTTGAAGTCGTCGCCGAACACTTTCACCGCGATGTCGGCGCGGACGCCCGCCATCATTTCGTTGAAGCGCATCAGAATCGGCTGCGTGAACAGATAGGTCTGGCCCGGCGCATGGACGGCGAGTTCGCGGCGCATCAGGTCAATCAGTTGCTCCTTGGTGGCCGTTTCCCCCGCAATCTCCCGCCATTCGCGGCGCGGCTTGAATTCAACGTAAGTGTCGCACAAGTTCGGACCCATCGGATCCACCGCGATTTCGGCCGTGCCGATCAAGCCGAACACGCGGTCAATCTCCGGAAACTTCTCCAGCAACAGCTTCTCGGACTTCTGCTGCAAGTCCGTGGAGGCGTCCATCCCGGCGCTGCTGCTTCGGATGAATTGAAGCAGCATGGTGCCTTCGTCGAGTTGCGGAATGAAGTCCGCGCCCAATCGCGTGAAGAGGAAAAGCGCGGAGCCGACCAACACTACGGCCGCAGTCACGACGACCAGCTTGAAACGGAGCGCCCATGTGAGCACGGGCCTGTAAATCGCCTTGAAGAAATGCACCAGCCAGTTCTCCTCGTCCTCTTTGATTTTGCCGCGCAGGAAATACGAGCACAGCACCGGCGTCAGCGTGAGCGCCAGCACCAGCGAACCGGCCAGCGCGAAGATGACCGTGAGGGCCATCGGGCGGAACATTTTTCCCTCAATGCCGGTCAGCGCGAGAATCGGCACATAGACGATGGTGACGACCAGCACCCCGAAGAACATCGGATTGGCGGACTCCCTGGCGCCGGAGCGTACTTCCTCCAGGCGTTCTGCGGTGGTGAGTTCGCGGCCCAGCGCCTTCTGCTTGAGCGCGAGATGACGGATGATGTTCTCCGACATTATAACCGCGCCATCAATAACGAGACCGAAGTCAACCGCGCCCAGGCTCATCAAATTGCCCGACACGCCGCTTTGCGCCATCCCGATCATCGCGAACAGCATGGAGAGCGGAATCGCTAGGGCCACGATGACGGCGGCCCTAAAATTACCGAGCATGGCGAAAAGCACGACCACCACGAGGAGCGCACCTTCAAAGAGGTTTGCCTTCACCGTCTGCAACGTGCCGTTAATCAAATCCGAGCGGTTGTAGAGCGGGCGCACATCCACGCCGGGCGGCAATTTCTCTTGAATGTGCGCGAGTTTCGCCGCCACGTCGCGGGCCACGATGCGGCTGTTCCCACCCGCGAGCATTAACGCGCCGCCGATCACACTTTCCTGGCCGTCCACCGTCGCCGCGCCGGTGCGGTAGCCTGAACCGATGCCGACTTTCGCCACGTCCTGCACGAGCAATGGTTGCGTTGCCCCAGCAAACTTCAGCGGTAGCTGCGCGATTTCCTCCGTCGTGTTCACGCGACTGTTGGCGCGGATGACGATTTGTTCGCCGCCGATTTCCACCATGCCGCCACCGACGTTCTCGGTGTTCTCACCGATGGCGTGCGCGAGTTCGTCCAAGCTCAGGCCCACGCTGGCGAGCCGCGCCGCGTCGGGCATGATGACAATCTGCCGCTCGTAACCGCCGCTCGTATTCACCTCCGCAACGCCCGGCGTCTGGCGGAGCAACGGGCTGATGACGTATTCCTGAATCTGCTTGAGCGACTGCAACTGCTCGTAACGCGAGGGCGGTTTGTTCGTCGTGTCCGTTGCGAACTCCACCGAGTAGTAAAAGATTTCACCGAGCGCGGTGCTGATGGGCGCGAGCCGGGGCTGCAAATCGGGCGGCAACTTTTCCGCCGCGCTCAACAACCGTTCGGTCACCAACTGCCGCGTGCGATACAGGTCCACGTCGTCCTCGAACGTCATTCGGATTTGCGACAGACCGAATTTCGACAGCGTGCGCAGTTCGATCATGCCGGGCAGTCCGGCCATCTGGCTTTCGAGCGGAAGTGTGACGAGTTTCTCAATTTCCTCCGGCGCGAGCGCGGGCACAGCCGTATTAAGGAGCACCTGCGGATTGGTGATGTCCGGCACGGCGTCAATCGGCAACCGCAATGCCGACCAGACGCCCACGCCGATGAGGATGAACGTCGCCAGCAACACTAGCGCCCGCTGCCGGAGCGAGAATTCGACAGTTTTGAGGATCATGCGCTATTTCCCCTTTTTGGGCACGGCACAACACGCTTGTCCGCCCTTGACCGCCGCGAGTTCCGTCATCCAGAGCGACATCACCGGTCGCAACACCACTTGGTCGCCCGCGTAAAGGCCGTCCTTGATTTCCACAAGATCGCCGCTAATTGCGCCCACCTTGACCGGCGTGCGGACGAAACTTTCACCGCTCAGCGTGTAAGCGGAATGTCCGTCGCTGCACTCCAGCAACGCGGCGCGCGGAATGGTCACAACCGACGCGGCGGAATCGAGTTCCACGCTCGCTGGCAAAAATGCGCCACCGACATGCGATCCGGATGGGTTGGCAAACTCTACTAACACCTCGGCCATGCCCGTGGCCTTTAGCAGCTGGTCATTCAACCCCGTCACGCGGCCGGTGAGACTCGCCCCGTTCGCTGAGGTGCGAACTGTCTGTCCGCGCTTCAATGTCTTAGCTTCTTCCGGTGTGATGGTGGCGCTGGCAAGAATGGATTCCTTGCCGCTTTGATAGACGCGCAGTTGAATTTCAAGCGTCGCGGGAACTTTCTGCTCCGTGACGTCGACGACCTTCACGCCGAGTGACATCCGCGTATCGTCCGGCACATGCAGGCCGTTCTTCGCGCTGTATTTCGGACCGATCTCGACGGTTTCCTCGCCCGTTACCAATTCGCCAGACTTTGGCTGGCAACCCGCCAGCGCCAGCAGCGCGACCAATATACTTCCAACCCGAAAATGATTTCGCTTCATAAACACAAATAGGCTTCACCGTTTCATACCGACAGGAAAAAAGGAGCAGCCCCAATCGAGACTGGTTACGAAGCGAAGGACGGAGCACGCAGCGAAAGAAACCTGGGGAAGCAGAATTGCCAGCGGCCCGCCAGTTCGGACAGACCGGTCGCGGGAACGTCGCGGACACTTTCCACGGTCCGTTAGACTGCAGGGAGATTGGTTTGGAAGCCAAACAGCAGAGCGCCGATTGGAGCGGAGACGAGTGGTAGCGAATGCTTAGGGAGAAAAAGCCCGGACGCCAATGCTCTTTCAAACAACCATTCAGTTCACCCGGCCAGCAGGACGCATCCATCGGACAGCACGAAGCGGCCGACAACCACACGACCCTCAGCGTCAACGCGACCGGTGCTTTGCAATGTTGCACAGTGAAAGCGTTACCACGGCGGCAAGGCTCGAGCAATGCGGAAAGTTCGACTTGTGTGTTGATATTCACTTCGACTTCAACAAACGGAGGGCGTTTGCGATGACGAGAAGCGTTGCCCCGGTGTCCGCGAGAATCGCCAGCCAGAGGCTGGTGTGGCCGGACAACGCGAGCACGAGGAATACGGCCTTCACGCCGAGTGCGAAGGCGATGTTCGCCTGAATGATGCGAACGGTGCGGTGGCCAAGCTGAATTGCCTCGGCCAACTTGCTCAAGTCGTCCTGCATGAGCGCGATGTCCGCCGCTTCAATCGCCGTGTCCGTTCCCGCGCCGCCCATTGCAATGCCAATGCTGGCTGCAGCCATCGCGGGAGCGTCGTTCACGCCGTCGCCGATCATGCCGACGTGTTTGTGTTGCGAGAGCAATTCGCGGACGCGCTCAATTTTCTGGTCGGGCAACAAATCACCAATGGCTTCATCAATGCGGACCTGTTTGGCAATCGCGTCCACCGCTCGCTGATTGTCGCCGCTCAACATGACGACCTTTTCGACCCCGGCGGCATGAAGAGCCTTGATGGTTTCAGCGGCATTGGGGCGAACCGTGTCGGCGACCGCTAGAATGCCCAGCACTTCACCGGTGCAACCTTCGTGCGGTTTGTGGCCGACGATGATGACGGACATCGCTTGGGCTTCCAGTTCACTCAGCTTCGTTTCCAGTTCATCCGAGCAGACGGCGGATTCGTGCGCGAAGCGGTGGTCACCGACGAGATATAGATGTCCGTCAATCTGCGCCTCCGCTCCCCGTCCGGTTTTGGACTGATAGTTTTCGCTGCGCGGGAATCGGATTTTCTTTTCCTCCGCATACTTTACGACAGCCTGCGCCAGCGGATGTTCCGAGTGCCTGTCAATCGCGGCGGCGATACGCAGGATTTCGCCCTCGGATTTCCTGTTCCACGGAATCACCTGTTGAACACGCGGTTTGCCTTCAGTGATCGTGCCGGTCTTGTCCACGGCTAGCGCTTTCAGCTTCCCAATTTCTTCCAGGAACACGCCGCCCTTGATGAGCACGCCGCGCCGCGCCATCGCGGTCAGGCCGGAGACGATTGAGACCGGCGTGGAAATAACCAGCGCGCACGGACAAGCGATGACGAGGAGAACCAAGGCGCGATACGTCCATTCCAGCCATGCGCCGTGAAAAAGCAACGGGCCTGACAGCAGAACAAGAATGGCAACCCCGAAAACAGCCGGCGTGTAAATCTTCGCGAATCGGTCAACAAACCGCTGCGACGGAGCTTTCTGACCTTGCGCCTCACCGACCAGCTTGATGATTTTGGCGAGCGTGGTGTCGGTCGAAACTTTGGTGACTTTCACTTCGAGCGAACCTTCGCCGTTGATTGTTCCCGCGAACACCGTGTCGCCGGATTTCTTCTCCACCGGCATGGATTCGCCGGTGATGGGCGCTTGGTTGATGGCGGATTCGCCGGAAGTCACAACGCCATCCAGCGGCACACGCGATCCCGATTTGATGATGAGGGTTTCCTCCAGCGCGATTTCCTCAATGCGCACTTCCTGAATCTGGTCGCCGCGTTTCACCAGCGCGGTGTCCGGCGCGAGTTCGAGTAGCGATTGAATGGCCCGACGGGCCCGACCGACGCTGAATCCCTCCAGCAGTTCCGACAACGCGAACAGAAACACCACGGCCGCCGCTTCCGTCCATTCACCGATGCACGCCGCGCCGATTACCGCGACGCTCATCAGCACGTTCATGTCGAGCGAGACGTGGCGCAAAGCGCGAAGGGCTTTCGGAAAAATGAACCAGCCTCCGGCGAGAATGGCGACGACAGCCGTGGCGGCCTTGCCGTAAGGCGCGAGAAGATTCAGCCACTGCAAGAGAAGGGAGATTCCAGTGAAGACGCCGGAGAGGCTCACCAGCCCCACGCGGATTTTGTTAAACTCGCCGCCATGTTCATCCGCCCCCTCTTCTTCTTCCGCCGCCGGAGTCGCCTTGAACCCCGCCGTGCCAATCGCTTTGATCAACTGTTCGGACGTGACGCGCTGGTCGTGAGCAATCGTCGCCGTGCTCGCCATTAGGTTCACCTTGATTTCGCCCACGCCAGCAAGCGGTTTCAGCGCACGCTCAATCGCCGCGATTTCATCCGGGCAGTCCATCCCGGCAACACGCAGGGTCGTGCCCGCTTTTCCATTCGTCGCGGGATCGGAAGCATTGTTCTCGTCGAGATTGTCCTTCGATCCGTTCCCGCAACTGTTGGAGTTTTCACTCATGGTTTGTCACTTGATCCTGTCCATCCAGAGGCGCGGCGGAAGCCGGAGCGTTGGTTTTCCCGCCGCGATGGTAACGCTGCTCATGCCGCTGTCGCGCTTGGTATCGCAGCCAGAAATAATCCGCCGCCATCAACCCGAAGGACGCCAGGGTAACACCGCCGATCATCAACCAGCTTAGGCGTTTATCCTTTCGATGTTGTGAAGTGTCCTGAGCGATGCACTCGGCGCGCCAAGCGGCTTTTTTGGATGACAACCAATGGCTCACGATTTTGTTTCTAGCGTCAGTTCCGGTTGACCCAAATCACTTTCGTAACGAATGGCTTTCCGAAGAACGGCGTGCGACGGTAAACCACCGCCCTCGTGCCGTCCTTGAGTTCATCCGCCGGAGCGAAGTGCCGGCTGTGAACGAACTTCGTCCGGCTCGTCAGGGCAAGCTTCGTCGTCGCTTTGTCGTCTTTAGGCCAAATGTGCATGGTGCGGCTGGCCAGGTCGAGAAGCTCGATCACGCCGCAGGCCGGGCGCGAACGGACGGTGTGCGGGTTAGCCACCGTGGGTGAGAAAAACATCAGACCCAGCACCGCCGGGCCAAGCCGAATTGCCTTCGAGGATTTCATAACACGTCCTTTCGTCTGGCCCGTCGCGTGGCGAATGGCGACCACGCGGCGGGCGCACTCATGGGTCAATGGTCGCAGGTGCAGCCATATTCGGCGCGCTTGCAGCCGCCGCAAATGTGCATGTCCAGCTTGAAGCGGATGTTCTGCGGTTTGGCCTCGGCAGTCTGCCGGAACAGCACCACCACGTTGTAGCCGTCGCCCTCAGGCAGCTTACTCTTGCTCACGAGCGAGTCCCCCTTCTTCTCGAATTGCAATGTGGCCTTGCCACTCTTGGCGTCGGCGATGGCGGTCACGGTCTGCGTGGTGGCCGCGACGGGTTTCATCTCTTCGTTGTAGAAGTTGATCGTAACGCTGCGGTCCTTCTCGACCACGAATTCGGCGTGCGGCTCGGTCTTGTCGAGCAGGCGTCCACCTTTGGGCGTGGCCTTGTGTTCGTGTTTGTCGGCGGCGTTGGCGCTGAATAGCCCGCCGCACAGGACGGCGGCCAATGTGAGGATACGGAGGTTTGTTTTCATATTTGTGACTGTCCTTTCAGTTTGTGTTGATGGTTTTGATGTGCGGGAACAATATAGTGGCTGCACCCGCCAGGCAGACGAGCGCGCCGAGAACATCCCAGCGGTCGGGCGATTGCCCGGCCACGAACTTGAGCCACGCCAGCGAGGCCGCGATGTAAATTCCACAACACGCCGCGTAAGTGCGTCCCGCGGTGGTCGGGAGCAGCGTCAGCAGCCATGCGAACAGCACCAGACTGGCCACGCCCGGCACGAACCAGAACGGCCACTTCTTCAGCCTCAGTCAGAGGTAGAAGGTGTAGCAGCCGAAGATTTCGGCAAGGGCCGTTACGACGAACAGTCCGATGGCGCTGAGATAGCCGTTCATTTGAGGTCATGAAGCAGTCGCGGCGTCAGGAGACGATCCGCCTTCGCTCGAAGGCGCTTTCGTCGGCGCTTCGGTCGCAGAATCCTTTTTTCGTTCTAGCCACTCGTAGAGCGCCGGCAGCAGAACGAGCGTGAGGAAGGTGGAACTGATGATGCCGCCAATGACGACGGTGGCGAGCGGGCGTTGGACTTCCGCGCCCGCACCGCTGGCAATGGCCATTGGGATGAAACCGAGTGAGGCCACCAGCGCCGTCATGAGCTTCGGGCGCAGGCGCAGGAGCGAGCCGTCCCAGACCGCCGTGCGCAGATCCGCGCCGCGCTCGCGCAACTGGTTGAAGAACGTGATGATCATGAGTCCGTTCAAAACCGCGATGCCGCTCAACGCGATGAAGCCGACGCCTGCCGATATGCTGAACGGCAAATCACGCGCCCAAAGCGCGAAGACACCGCCGGTCACGGCGAGCGGCACGGCGAGGAAGACGAGTAGCGATTGCCGCAGGCTTTGCAGCGCCATGAAGATGAGCACGAAGATCAGCGCCAGCGCCGCCGGGACGACGATGGTCAGGCGTTTGCGGGCTTCCTGCAAATTCTTGAACTGCCCGCCGAACTCGATGGTGTACCCCTCCGGCAGTTTGATCTGCTCAGCGATCTTTTTCTGCGCCTCGAGGACGAAGCTCTCCACGTCGCGTCCGCGCAGGTTCACCATGATGGCCGCGCGACGCTGGCTGTATTCGCGCGCAATGGCGGCGACCTGCTCCACCACCTTGAAGTCCGCCACCTGGCCGAGAGTAAGCAAGCCGCCGTCATCCACCCGCACAGGCAGGCGCTTGAGGTCGTCAATCTTCTCGCGCAGTTCCTCGCTCAGGCGCACCACGATGTCGAAGCGGCGGTTGCCCTCGATGAGCTTGCCGACCTCCTGCCCCGCGAGCGCGGTGCTGACCACGCGGTTCAACTCGGCGGCGTGCAGGTTGTATTTGCTCATAGCCTCACGCTTAGGAACGATTTCGAGCAAGGGCGATTTGCCAAGCGCGTCAAACTCCACGTCCGCCGAACCGGGCACGGTTTCCAGCACTTCGCGCATCTCGGAGGCAATCTTCTCGATCACCGCGAAGTCCTCGCCAAAGACCTTCACCGCGATGTCCGCGCGCGTGCCTTCTAGAATTTCGTTGAAGCGCATTTCAATCGGCTGGCTGAACAGGTGGCCCTCGCCGGGGAGATACTTGCCGAGTTCTTCTGTCATCAGGGTGGCCAGTGCTTCCTTGCTGATAATTTTGCCGTCCACTTTGCGCCACTTGTCGGGCGGATTGAACATGATGTAAGTGTCCGCGACGTTCACACCCATCGGGTCGCTGGCAATTTCCGCCGTGCCGAGGCGGCTGAAGGTGTAGGACACTTCAGGGAACTTCTCCATGAGCAGCTTCTCGCCTTGCTTCTGCATTTCGATGCTGGCGTCAATGCCGATGCTCGTCGTGCGGATCATGTGCGTGGCGAACGAGCCTTCGTCCAGTTGCGGCACGAACTCCGCGCCGAGCCGGTTGAACACGACGACCGCCAGAATGAACAAAGCCAATGCCGTGCCGGTGACAATCCAGCGAAAGCCGAGCGCAAAGCGGAGGATGGGCGTGTAGGCGACCTTCGCCCAGCGAACCAGAAAGCTGTCCTTCTCCTCGATGTTGCCGCCGAGCAGATAGGAACAGAGCGCGGGCATGAGCGTGAGAGCCAGCGCCATTGAACCGACCAGCGCGATGATGACGGTAATGGCCATGGGCTTGAACATTTTCCCTTCGATGCCCGTCAGCGCGAGGATCGGGAAATAGACCACGGTGATGATGCACACGCCGAAGAACATCGGGCTGGCGACTTCCTTGGCGGACACGAGCACCTCGTGGGCGCGTTCGATGGCCGTCAGGCGGCGCTTGAGTTGGTGCTGTTTCTCCGCGAGATGCCGGATGATGTTTTCTACCATCACGACCGCGCCATCCACAATCAACCCGAAATCAATCGCACCGAGACTCATCAGGTTGCCGGAGACGCGGCTCTGCACCATGCCGGTCATGGCGAACAGTAGCGACAACGGAATGGCGAGCGCGACGATGAACGCCGCGCGCCAGTTGCCGAGCATGACGAGCAGCACGACGACGACGAGAATCGCGCCCTCGAACAAACTCGTCTCCACCGTGCGGATGGTGCGGTCCACCAAAACGGTGCGGTCATACACCGGGATGATTTCCACGCCCGCCGGGAGCTTCAGCTGAATCTCTTTGAGCTTTTCGTCCACGCGCTTGGCGACCAGTCGGCTGTTCTCGCCGGCTAGCATCAACGCCGAGCCGAGCACGGTTTCCTCGCCATTATAAGTGCCCGTGCCGGTGCGAACGGCCTTGCCGATGCCCACGTCGGCCACGTCTTTGACCCGCAGCGGCGTGGCTCGCGCGCCGAATTTCAAAGGCAGATTGGCAATCTCCTCGAGGGTTTGTACCCGGCCCGCCGCGCGGATCGTCAAGGTTTCGCCGCCGAGTTGAATGATACTGCCACCGGCGTTCTCCACGTTCTCGCCGATGGCTTCGGAGATTTCGCTGAAGGACATGCCCACGCTCTTGAGTTTGTCGGGATTCGGTTGAATGACGATCTGCTTCTCGTAACCGCCGGTGGTGTTGACCTCGGCCAGTCCGGGCGTAGAGCGCAGGCGTGGCTTGATGACGTAATCGTGCAGGAGCTTCAACTCCATCAACTGCGCCTCGCGCGTCGGCGGTTTGTTCGTCGCGTCGGCGGCATATTCGAGCACGTAATAGAAAATCTCACCAAGGCCCGTGCTGATGGGCGCGAGCTTGGGAGTCAGGCCCGACGGCAAGTCGTCAATCACCGTCTGCAAACGTTCGCTGACGAGCTGGCGCGAGCGGTAGATGTCCGTGCCATCCTCGAAGATGAGGTTTATCTGCGAGAGTCCGAACTTGGAGAGCGAGCGCAACTCGGTGAGTCCGGGGATGCCAGCCATCTCGTTCTCGATGGGGAAGGTGACGAGCTTTTCAATTTCCTCCGGCGCGAACGCGGGGACGGAAGTGTTGATCTGCACCTGGACATTGGTGATGTCCGGCACGGCGTCAATCGGCAGCCGCAGCGCGGAGTAAACGCCGATGCCGACCATGACAAGGGTGGCGAGCAGCACGAAAACGCGCTGGCGGACAGAGAATTCCAGGAGGCGGTTGAGCATGGTGCGGCCTTACTTTTGGCAAGCGGAGCGCGATGCCGCGTGGACCGAGACTCGCACCACGCTGCCAACCGGCGGCGGTTCGGGGAGAATCACGGCGTAGTGGGAACTCGTCCGCGAATGGCGTGAACGACGGATGGGATTCGGGTTGAACGTTGTGTTAGTGCGCGCCAACACGGAGCCGTCCGACGCGATGGTCTCCACATCAAGATGACTTTGCGGCGGGATCCCATAGCCGAGCATTCGGCCAACCGAACCGGAAACTTGGAATCCCTTGCTGGTTGGCGCAAGTCGGATACTCTGGATCTGCACACCCCAAGCTGACTGTCGCTCGGTTCGATAGGTAGACGGCACAGGTGAGTTGGTGGCACAACCTGTGACCACGGATGCGGTCACGAGGATGGTT
>JAEUHE010000237.1 GCA_016793885.1 Verrucomicrobiales bacterium | reverse complement strand
TACGTAGCGTCTTGCGCTTTCGACAAAAACGTCGAGGGATTAGCAAGGGCCGTGAAAACCGTGAGTACCAAAACCGATGGTTCGAAGAGCACGGGTTATTCAGTTTGGCAGGATACCCGACTCAATAGGCTTCAGCCCCACAGTGGACCCTACTGACTGGTAAGCCGGATGCGGGAGATCCGCCAGTCCGGTTTGGAGGGAGGGGTGCGGTCAATCCCGCATTCCTACCCCTATCAACTGGCTAGTAAGTTGCGCGTCCGCCGGAGAGATCGAAGACGGCGCCGGTGCTGAAGGAACAATCCTTCGAACACAGCCAGGCGACCAAGGCGGCGGCCTCCGTGGTCTGCCCAAATCGGTTCATCGGGATCTTGGATCGCATGTAGTCGATATGCTGGGCGGTCATCTGTTTCAAAATGTCGGTCTCAATCACCGCCGGAGTGATGCAGTTCACCAATATTCCGGACGTTGCTAGCTCCTTGCCCAGCGACTTGGTCAGTCCAATGACTCCCGCCTTGGCTGAACTGTAATGGGCCGCGTTGGGATTACCTTCCTTGCCTGCCACCGACGCTATATTCACCACCCGACCATACGCGCCCTGGAGTAGATACGGGATGGTCGCGCGGCAGACATAAAAGACACCGTTCAGATCCAAATCGAGCACCGCGTGCCATTCCTCCGTAGACAGCTCCCAGGTCTTCTTATTGACCCCGGCAATCCCGGCGTTGTTCACCACGATCTGGAGCGACCCGAAGTGCTGGTGCGTGGCAGCAGCCGCGGCGGTAACCTCGTCAGGTTGGGTGAGATTCACGATCACGGTATGCGCGGTTTTCGGGCCGCCGAGGCATTCCTGAGCCGACGCCAAAGCGGTCGGATCGAGATCCCACAGACTGACCTGAGCTCCCGAACTCACGAGCCGTTGAGCGATGGCGAAACCAATCCCGCGCGCACCACCGGTGACAATCGCGTGCTGTCCGGTCAAATCAATTTGGTTCATGTCGAGAAAGTAGTCGGGAGTGGGGCGGAATGGGAAGTCAGGAGGAGCAGCTGATGACACATTTCTTGGTTCCTGCCGGCGCCGGCAGGGAATAGAACTCCTGGCCTGGTTGTTCCTCGAAAGGGCGGCTAAGCACCGTGGCCAGTCGGTGCAGTTCGGTGTCGTCGCCTCCCTCAGAGCGCTCGATGGCGAGCTGAGCCAGATGATTCCTGAGGATGAACTTCGGGTTCACTCGATTCATGTGGACCCGGCGCTGCGTCGGGTCCAGGGCCTCATCGATGATGCGGGTTCGATACTGTTCCAGCCACGGACGCAAGCGTTCGGGCGAGTCGGAAATGCCATCCAAAAAGGACAGGTCAAGCGTGGAAGAATCGGAGTTGAAATTAGCCAGTCGACGGAAGAAAAGCGTGTAGTCGGTTCCCGGCAGAGCCTCCAAGAGGCTGCCAATGAGGCGCTCGTCTTCCTCGCGTCGCTTGAGAAAGCCAAGTTTGTCGGCCATGAGCCCCAGGTAGCAGCCGGCCATGGCCGGTTCGTATTCCTCCAGTGCGGCTTGGGCTTGCTCCCGCTTGAGCAGGGGTGAAAGCGCGCGTATGAGGCATTGGAGATTGAACCAGCCGACCTGAGGCTGGTTGCCAAACGCGTACATCCCGTGTTCATCGCTATGATTGCTGACATGACCTGGATCGAACGATTCCAGGAAGCCATAGGGGCCGTAATCCAGGGTGATGCCCAGAATGGAGAAGTTGTCCGTGTTCATCACTCCGTGCGTGAACCCGAAAGCCTGCCAATGGGCGATCAGTTGGGCGGTTCGAATCACCACCTCGCGACAGAGCTCGGCGTAAGGCGCCTCCGCTTTCTCCTGATCCGGAAAGTAGTGGCTCAGGGTGAAGTCCGCCAGCTCCTTCAGGTGATGGAATTGCTGCTGGTAGTAAAAATACTCGAAGGTTCCAAACCGGATGTGACTGGGGGCCACGCGCACCACCATCGCTCCCGGTTCAGGGGTCTCGCGGAAGACGGGATCCCGGCTGCCTAGCACCGCGAGCGCACGGGTGGTGGGAATGCCCAGCGCCTCTAGAAACTCGCTGGCAAGATATTCGCGAATGCACGAGCGCAGGACGGCGCGGCCGTCGAACCCTCGTGAGAAGTTTGTGGGGCCAGCGCCCTTGAGATGGAGATCCCATTTGCGGCCGCTGAGCCCGCGGTAGCGATTCCACACGTGCGGACGCGAGCCGCAGGCTTCTCCCAACAAGATGGCCCGTCCGTCTCCGAGTCGCGGAACCAGATTCCCGAATTGATGTCCGGCGTACACCTGCGCAATGGGCCAGCTTCCGGGCAGCGGAAGCGCTCCGCTGAGGCGCGCGGAAAACTCCGGCTTGGTGTTTTCGGCGGGATCGAGATCGATGAGGTCAGCGCAGCTCGCGCTGAACGCGACCACCCGCGATTCTTGGAAGGGCGTGGGAAACACCACCTGATAGAAACTTTCCGGCAGCTGCGCGTAGGTGTTGTCGAACTGCAGCGCTTCAAGGGGTTTGGACATGATGCTCGGGCTATGCTCCCAGAACCTGCCTCACGAAGTCACGGCTTCGGCGGTGGTTCTCCACGGAGGAACGGGTGATCTTGGTGCCGCCTTCGAGGGCGAGTTCGACGGTATAGCGGCGCGGTATGCTCCGGTCGTCGACCCAGCGTCGAATCTCTTGGTAGTCGATGTCACCGCTATCCAGATCTTCCCACCAAATCTGATTTCGACTCTGGCGGAGGTGCCAGGAGACGATTCGATGGTGATACAACTCCAGGGCCTTCGCGGGGTGAAGTCCGCCGCGATAGACCCAATGAACATCGAAACAGAAATCGACCGTGCCCGCCGGTGAGTTCTGAAAGTTGTAATGGAACTCCTTCGCTTCTCGACGCATCTCGGGCGTGTGGTGATGGATTCCGAATTCCAGGCCCAGACGACGAAGCTCTATGCCCAGAGTGTTCAGGGCCGCGACCTGTGTTTTCAGCTCCTCGTCGGTCTTGTCGCGCCCGATGGGGTCCGGGTTGCACACGAGCACCCGGAAGCCCGCGGCATGGGCCACTTTGGCGGCGGCCAGGATCCGTTCTGTGGTCTTGGGGGCCGCCTCCGCCGTGTGAAACGCGCCGCCGGTGTAGAGACTCACCGGAACGAGACCCTTTCGCCTGAGCCGCTCCGCGAAGCGCGCGGTGTTGTCCGGGGTATGCGTGTCGAGTGTGCCTTCCGCGTAATCGTAACCGGAATCGCGAAGAGCGCTCAGCACCTCGTCGAGGTGAGCGTCCAGGCTTTTTCCTTCGCGTTCGTAGTATTGTCCCCAGCCATAGAGCTGGCATCCGACAACAGGCTTTACCTTGGGTCGCGGCGACGGGGCCGCTCCGAGGAGTGGCTGCGGGAGGAGCGGAGCGGATCCGGACGCGAGCAAACCGCCAGCGAGGGCGGTGCGGGCGATAAAGCGACGTCGTGAGATTGAGCTCATGTCCGAATGGTTTAGCAAACCCGCGCCGGTTTGGCACGCGAAAGTGTTTCTTAGGGACCGTGCACCACTAAAATCTAGCGCGATCCGCCACCTCGGAGCTCTCGCTTTTCCTGTTCCGCATCCTTGCCTTTTCCGTCCTGGATTGGAGAATGGCGCCATGTCCAAATCGTCTCGTTGTGGCGCGACAGCGGTCCTGATGCTCTGCCTTTCATCCTGGGGGGTGCAGGCCGACCATGAATGGCCTCAGTTTCGCGGGCCTGAAGGCAATGGCTACTTCGCGGGTGCGAATCCGCCGGTTGCCTGGAGCGAGACTGAGAACGTTCGTTGGAAGACTGCGATACATGGCCGCGCCTGGTCATCGCCGGTCATCTGGGGCAACCAGATTTGGCTCACCACGGCGACTGAAGATGGCCGAGAGCTGTTCGCGGTCTGCGTGGATCGGGAGAGCGGCCGGATTCTTCGAGATCTGCGGCTGTTCGAAGTGGAGAAGCCCCAATTCGCTCACAAGTTTAACACCTATGCGTCCCCGACGCCCGTGATTGAGAAAGGTCGGGTTTACGTAACATTCGGCTCGCCGGGCACAGCCTGCTTGGACACGGATACCGGCAAGGTTCTCTGGGAACGACGGGATTTCGTCTGCAATCACTTCCGAGGAGCGGGATCTTCGCCGGTGATCTACGGGGATCTTTTGCTCATGAATTATGATGGGAGTGATCATCAGTTTGTTGTCGCTCTCGACAAGAAGACCGGCAAGACCGTGTGGCGAGTGGAGCGGTCGATCGACTACAAGGACTTGAAGGATGGCAAGCCGGAGGCGGATGGCGATTGGCGCAAGGGCTATGGAACCCCTCACGTAGCCACGTTGAATGGCATTCCGATGATGATTAGCCAAGGGGCCAAGGCGCTTTATGGCTATGTTCCCGAGACAGGAAAGGAGTTGTTCCGCATCGAGGAGCGGTCGGCCCACAGCGCCAGCACGCGTCCGGTCGTGGCTCAGGGGTTGATTCTCGTTCCGAGCGGGTGGTCCAAGGGAACCCTGCTGGCGGTGAAGCCGGGAACGGGCGGTGAGGTGGTGGATGCGAATTCTGATCAGCTGGAGCAGGGGGGGCTTAAGATTGTCTGGAAGCTCAAGCGCAGCATTCCCAACAAACCTTCCGTTCAACCGGTGGGGGATCTCCTGTTCATGGTCGATGACGGCGGGGTGGCGAGCTGCGTCGAGATTTCCAGCGGGCAAGTGGTGTGGAGCGAACGGGTCGGGGGAAACTTCAGCGCGGCCCCGATCGCCACGGCCGACCGGGTGTATTTCTTTAATGAGGAGGGCAAAGCGACGGTCATCGCCGCAAAGCGTGAATTTCGCAAGCTCGGTGAGAGTCAACTGGGGGATGGTTTTATGGCGTCGCCAGCCGTTGCCGGCAACGCCCTCTATCTCCGCTCCCGCACCCATCTCTATCGGGTTGAAAAATAGATTGTCATGAAATGGCACCCTTCCGTTGCCCGGGCTTTTACGCTCATCGAGCTGCTGGTAGTGATTGCCATCATCGCGGTCCTGGCTGGCATCCTACTTCCCACTTTGGGCAAGGCCAAGGGCAAGGCTCAGCGTGCCAGCTGTCTCAACAACATCCGCCAGTTGGTGATCGCCTGGACAGTGCATGCCGACGATCGAGGGGGAAAGTTTGTTAATAACCACGGCATTCAGGAGACTGTCAAACGCCGGGAGAATTGGGTCAATAATCTGCTGGATTGGAACTATAGCCCGGACAACACGAACCTCAACAGTTTGCGATCCGGCGAGCTTTCCAGCTTTTTGGGCGAGGCGACCAGTGTGTTTAAGTGCCCATCTGACAAGTCAAAGGCGGAGAACGGCTATCGGATCCGGAGCTATTCCATGAACTCCCTGGTGGGAGATCCGGGGGAACTCACTAATAAGTTTAATCCGCACATGGTTCAGAACTATCGCATGTCCGATGTCGTGAAGCCGTCGGAGACCTATGTGTTCCTCGATGAGCATCCGGACACCATCAACGATGGATTCTTCATGAACCGCTGGGCGGAGCCTAAATGGGGCAACGTTCCGGCCGGGTATCATGATGGCGCGGCCAATCTGTCGTTTGTGGATGGCCACGTGGAAACGCATAAATGGGTCGACAGTGAAACTCTGAAGCCGGCGGAGAAGGGGGGCACCGGAGGGGTTTTTCCCGCCGTGGCGCGCAACGACTATGATTGGCTCCGGGACCATTCGAGCACGTTCAAGCGTTAACGCTTCGAACGGCTCTGGACAGGCGGCAGGAGCCTTCTGGCTGTTGTGGATCTCGGTTGGATGGCTCACCGGCGGGCTCGTTACCCAGGCGGCTCCGATTTCCTCTGAAGCCGCCCGATCCCATTGGGCCTTTGTTCCGCCCCGAGATCACGCTCTGCCCGCTGTGCGACGAAACGACTGGTGTCAAAGTGACATCGACCGGTTTGTGTTGGCCGGGCTCGAAAGCGCTGAGCTTGCTCCCTCTCCCCAAGCAGATCGGCGGACCTTGATTCGCCGAGCCACCTTCGATCTGCTCGGGCTGCCTCCTACGCCTGACGAAGTTGCGACGTTCGAAGCCGATTCCGCGCCGGATGCCTTTGAGCGATTGGTGGAACGGCTGCTGGCCTCACCGCATTACGGGGAACGTTGGGGGCGTCATTGGCTGGATGTGGCCCGGTATGCCGACAACAAGGGCTATGTCTTCTTCGAGGAGAAGACCTATCCTTGGGCCTATACGTATCGCGATTATGTGGTCAGGGCTTTCAACGAGGACCTTTCCTTCGACCAGTTCCTTCTGCAGCAACTGGCCGCCGACCAGCTGGATCTAGGCGCTGATCGGCGTCCACTCGCTGCCATGGGTTTTTTGACGGTGGGGGATCATTTGATCAACAATACCCACGACATCGTGGACGACCGCATCGATGTTCTGACTCGAGGATTGCTGGGGCTGACCGTCGCCTGCGCGCGGTGTCACGATCACAAGTATGACCCGGTGTCGCAGGGGGACTATTATGGGCTCTACGGCGTGCTTCGAAGCAGCCACGAACCGTTGGTTCCCCCTCTGTTCAGCCCACCGGACTACAACGAAGAGTACGAGGGCTTCGAGCTGGAGCTTATTGCCCGCGACCAGGAATTGCACCGCTTTGTGGCGGAGAAACACCGTGACATTGTGGAGGGAGGCCGGCGTCGGGTGGGGGAGTATCTCATGGCTGCTCATGCGGCGCGTAACCAACCGATTACTGAAAACTTCATGATCATTGCCGACAAGGGGGATGTGAATCCCACGGTGTTGATGCGTTGGAGGCTCTATCTGGAGCGTTTGGACTTGGAGACGCATCCGGTTTGGGCTCCTTGGCATTGGCTTTCTGGGTTGTCGGAAAGCAACTTCGCCGCGCAGGCGGCAGACAAAATTCGGACCGCGCTGGATCCGGCTCATCCTATCCGCCTGAATTCGCGCATCGCGACCCTGCTGGCGGGCGCTCCCCCGAAGTCCCTCCAAGAGCTGAGCGACCGCTATGGCGAGGCATTTCGGCGAGTCGAAGGTCAATGGCAGGAATCCTTAAAAGCTGCCAAGGAACTGAGCCAACCTGCCCCTCGGGGTCTGCCGTTGCCGGAGGACGAGCAGTTGCGGGCCGTGTTGTATGGGGCCGACTCTCCCGCTGACGTTCCCGCCACGATGGACTGGGGGTTCATCTCGCTGCTGCCCGACCGTGCCAGCCAAGGAGAGTTTCAAAAGCTCATCACCCGCTTGGAGCAGTGGATGATGAACGGACCGCAAGCACCACCGCGCGCCATGGTATTGAAGGATGCGCCCGTCGCTTTTGAACCTCGTATCTTTCAGCGAGGTAATCCCAACCGACCAGGGCCGGTTGTTCCGCGGCAGTATCTCTCCTTTTTCAACACCTCTGCGGCTCCATTCCAACAGGGCAGCGGCCGGTTGGAACTAGCCCAGCGGATCGTGGATCCACAGAACCCCTTGACGGCGCGCGTGCTGGTGAATCGGGTGTGGTTGCATCACTTCGGCACCCCGTTGGTTGCGACCCCCAGCGACTTCGGGGTACGAAGTGATCCGCCATCGCATCCGGAGCTGCTCGATTATCTGGCTCTCTACCTTCAGCGCCATCGATGGTCGCTCAAATCGCTTCACCGTCTGATCATGCGATCGGCGGTCTATCAGCAAACCAGCGTGGATCGCTCTGAGGCAGCGCGACTGGATCCGGAGAATCGGCGTCTCTGGCGGATGAACCGGCGGCGCCACGATTATGAGACCTTGCGTGACTCCTTGCTGGCGGTTTCCGGAAAGCTCGATCGATCGGTGGGGGGGCGTCCGGTGGATGCCCAAGCTCCCCGGCGGACCCTGTATGTTTTCATCGACCGAATGGATCTTCCCAGCTTGTATAGCACCTTCGACTTTCCATCACCCGCCTCCTCCTGTCCGCAGCGGATGCAGACGACGGTTGCCCCCCAGATGCTCTACTTGATGAATAACCCCTTCCTGGAGAAGTTGGCCGAGGCGGTGGCGAACCGAGTGGAGCTGGCCCGGGCGCAAGACCCTGGGGCTCGAGTCGAAATGCTTTACCAGCTGGTGTTCGGCCGGCCCGCCAGTCGTGCCGACCAAGCGCTTGCTGCCCGCTACCTTTCGGAGTCGGGCAAGGATGGTTGGCGACAGCTGGTTCATGCATTGTTGATGACCAATGAATTTGCTTTTGTGGACTGAACTATGAAACCGCGAATGGCTCAGACCGGGGACGGTGTAGCATTCAGGCTGTCGCGCCGTGAGATGCTGGCCAGGTGCGGCACTGGATTGGGCTTGATGGGGCTGGCGGCCATGGCTCAGCCAAGCGGTGTCACCTCGGCGCTCGCCGCGAGCTCGGGTGGCATCGCGCTGCCGATGTCGCCGCGAGCTCCGCACTTCGCCCCGCGTGCGAAGCAGGTCGTGCATCTGTTCATGAACGGCGGGCCGTCCCATTTGGACACCTTCGATCCCAAGCCGTTGTTGGATCGCTACCATGGCAAGCCACTTCCCGCTAACAACCTGCGGACCGAGCGCAAGACCGGCGCCGCGATGCGGTCTCCGTTCGCGTTCAAACAGCATGGTCAGTCAGGCATACCGGTCAGCTCGCTGTTCGCCAAAACCGCCGTCCATGTGGATGATATGGCCATCATTCGATCCATGCATGCGGAGGTGCCCAATCATGAGCCTTCGCTGATGCTCATGAACTGCGGTGACTCCCGGTTGCCCAGGCCGAGCATGGGATCGTGGATCACTTACGGCTTGGGGAGTGAGAACCAAAACCTCCCTGGGTTCATGGTGCTTTGTCCTGGTGGGTACCCCGTGGTCTCCACACAAAACTGGCGTTCTTCGTTTTTGCCCGGAGCGTTTCAAGGCACCTATATCGACACCCAGCACACGGACGTGGAGAAGCTGATCGCGAACATTCGGAACAATCGTTTGTCGATGGAGGATCAACGTCGGCAGCTGGACTTGGTTCGGAGTTTGAATCAAGCGCATTCCGAGCAGCGCCAGAACGATCCGGCGCTGGAGGCGCGCATTGCGACCTTCGAGTTGGCTTATCGCATGCAGATGGAAGCGAGTGACGCCTTTGACCTGGCTCGCGAGCCGGCTTCGGTTCGCGACGCTTATGGAACCGGCACGCACGGTCGGCAGCTGCTGATCACCCGGCGGCTCATTGAGCGGGGAGTGCGCTTTGTGCAGGTCTGGTCCGGCGCGGGGCAGCCGTGGGATAATCATGAGAATTTGGAGAAGGAGCATGAAAAGCTGGCGGCCGGATGGGACCAGCCCATCGCGGCGTTCCTGGCGGATCTGAAACAGCGAGGGCTGTTCGACAGCACGCTCGTCCTGTGGGGCGGTGAATTCGGTCGAACCCCGGCTGCCGAGTTGCCGGCTTTGAACGGGCGCGATCACAACCACTATGGGTTCACCTGCTGGCTGGCCGGCGGTGGAGTGAAGGGCGGAACCGTTTATGGCTCGACGGATGAGTGGGGATATCAGGCTGCCGAGAGTCCGGTCCATGTCCATGACCTGCACGCCACCATGCTTCATCTTTTGGGATTTGACCATGAACACCTCACCTACCGCTATGCCGGACGGGATTTTCGACTCACCGACGTTCACGGCCAGGTGGTCCGGGCCCTGTTGGCTTAATCGCGGGTTCTGGATCACATGCATTCTGGCGTGCGGCCTAGGATTACCCTGCGCCCAAGGCGCGGCCTTCCGCAATCCGTATGGCCGTCAACCGACCAATGCCTCCATCGGCGATCGGATGCTGGCCGATTACTTTCGCGGTGAGACGCGTCGTCTGGCCGACGCGAGCTTGGAGGACATACAAACCCTGGATGAGTGGAAGTCACGACAACCCCAGATGCGCGCTGAGCTTTTGGAGATGCTCGGGTTGGACCCGCTGCCGCCGCGGACAGAACTGAGAGCTCAGGTGACGGGGACGCTGGTGGAGCCCGACTTCACGGTTGAGAAGCTTCACTTTCAGTCAATGCCGGGGCTTTATGTGACCGCCAATCTTTACCTGCCCAAGTCGACGAACCAACCGGTGCCCGCGATTCTGTATGCTTGCGGCCATGGCATGGTCAAAAGCAACGGAGTGAGCTACGGAAACAAGGTCCATTACCAACATCACGGAATCTGGTTCGCTCGCCATGGATATGCTTGCTTGATCCTGGATACCGTTCAGATGGGCGAGATCGAAGGGATTCATCATGGCACGGCTCGCGAGGGCATGTGGTGGTGGAACTCTCGCGGATACAGCTCGGCGGCCGTGGAAGCTTGGAACGGCATTCGGGCGTTGGACTACCTGGAGACGCGACCAGAGATTGACCGAACCCGGTTCGGTGCGACGGGCCGGAGTGGCGGGGGAGCCTATACCTGGTGGGTGGCGGCGTTGGATGAACGAATCGCGGCGGCCTGCCCGGTGGCGGGAATCACCGATCTGGAGAACTATGTCGTGGATGGTGTGGTTGAGGGACACTGCGATTGCATGTTTCCGGTGAACACCTATCGATGGGATTTTCCTCAGATCGCCGCCTTGGTCGCGCCGCGGCCCTTGCTCATCGCGAACACGGACAAGGACACCATCTTTCCTCTCGACGGAGTACAGCGCGTGCACGAGCGGGTGCGCCGCATTTACGATCTCTGCGGGGCCAGCGACCGATTGGGGCTGCTGATCACGGAGGGACCGCACAAGGACACTCAGGACCTCCAGGTTCCAGTCCTGCGCTGGTTTGACCGCTTTCTTAGGCGGGAACCGCGGTCGATTGAGTTGGCGGCGGCACCCCGATTTCGGCCAGAGCAGCTGAAGGTCCTGGAGCGGTTGCCGGAGGATGAAATCACTCGGCGATGCCAGGAGCAGTTCACCCGGCTGGCCAGTGATGCGGATCCGTTCGATGCAACTCGAGCCTTATCCCAATTGGAAAGGAAGACGTTCGCAGGGTGGCCGAAAGGCTTGCCGAACCCGACCGCCCGGCTTTTGTCATCACAAGAGCACGAAGGAGTCAAACTGTCGGTTTTTGCGTTTGAGAGCCAACCCGGCGTGACCTTGCGGTTTTATGTCGTTACTCCCGTCCAAGGCGCGATTAAGTCTCTCACGCTGCGGGTGGTGGATGAGCAGGGCTGGCGGGATCAGTTAAGGCTGGGACGAAGCGGGTTTCTCGCGTCCCTCAAGGCCGAGTGCGAGCAGGCGGGCGTTCTGGCTGATGCTGCGGTGCCTGATGGCGAACGAGAGGAGTTTTCGAAACTGATGGCTGCTTTTCGGCAGAACGAGACCTGCTATGTGACGTTGACGCCCCGCGGCGTCGGGATGACTCAGTCGGCGGGCGATCGAAAAGTCCTCACTCTCATCCGCCGGCGCTTCATGCTTTTGGGGCAGACCTTGGCCGGCATGCAGGCGTGGGATGTGCGTCGAGCCGTTCAGGCGTTGCAGGCGTTGCCGGGGTATTCCCCTCTTCCGATTCAGCTTGCCGCGAACTCGGAGATGACGGAGGTCATCAGCTTCGCCGCCTTGTTCGAGCCTGGGGTCAGTTCCGTGACGCTCCCTCATCCCGTGCGGAGGGATCTGGATGCACCGGATTTCCTGAACTGGTCTCGAATTGTCACGCCGGCCCAGCTGATGGTGATGTTGGAAAAGCGCTGCGCAGTGACCGTGCAGTCCAGCGGTCGGTGAACCAAGGATTTCCTTTTAGGGTTTAACGACGACATGGGTAGGGCGAGACTTGATCGATGATCGATCCGACGAGGTTTATAGTTCTGATCTCGATCGAGCCCTGACCGGCGCGAGGGCATCGAACGGAACGGGGCTAGGTCGCGGAGAGCCAAGGGGGCGACCTTCACCTTTCAGCCCTCGCGGAGTTGCCCCTTTACCATCCTGCCCCTGGGGCCGTAGTGGGCTCGACAGAGTCTCTCCCTACCTTAGGGCGCTTGGCGGCTGCGCAAGAATTGTTTGGGCAAGCCTTCGATAAGATTGGTGATGGAGAGCAACGAGCTGCCATTGGAATCGAATCTGCCGTTTCCGACCACGGTCCAGTTCAACAGGTCTTCGGAAGACTCCAGAGTGTAAGGCGTGCCGCCCGAGCCTTGGATCTGGACTTCCACCACGTGTGGGGAGCTGAGCTGCACCGAGCTCACACGGGTGCGCAAAACCTTAACTTGATCCAGGAACCCCTCGCGATTGCTGGTGTCCCCGAACGGCAGCGGCGTCAGGAATGACCAACGCACCGGTTGCGGTCCTGGGGGGACGGATATAATCCCCGGAGTCCAGGTCCCCTGGCGGGTTTGCTCCAGGACTTGGATACCGCCGATCCTGGCTACTAGCCGATCCCGGAGGACGGTTGAACCGAAGGACGAGTTCATTCCTCTCATGCGCCATTGAAAGCTAACCAACGCAGGACCCTCCACGGTTGTTTCCACCCAGGTAGCCGAGTTGTCGGTGGGCTGGGGAATGCGAAGGGCATCTGATCCGTCGGAGGTGATCGCTCTCTGCGAGGCCCAAGGCGAAGGTTGTCGGGTTCGCCACGGGAACTCCGGAGCTTCGACTGCATCCCCGCTCAACTCCAGAATGGCCTCGGGAAGGACCGACAGATTCAATCGCACCGTTCCGGTGCTGTAAGCGGAGATGCGGATCTGGTACGAGACTCCCGCCTCGCAGCCGAACGAGACCCGGCTTGCCCCGCTCTCGTTGGGACCGGAGGACGCGGCATCATCATCGGAAACATATTCCCACAGCGTATTGAGTTGCTGTCCCAGATAGACCGCCAGGATGGCATCCACTGATCCGCCGACCGGGCTGCGACTTCCGATGGTATCCAAGACGCAGATGCCATCGGTGGGGGCGATCCATTCGATCCAGAGGCTGCGGCCCACTCCACCATCATAGACCGGGGTGGGCTCGCCGGGTTCGGTGGTCGCACCGCGATTGTCGGCTGAAAGCGATCGATTCGTTCCGTTGATGAGCCCGCGCGAACGAAAGGCGTCCGTGAGAGCCTCCGGACGGAGACCAACCGAGAACCTCCGTTCGGTGGTGATCGAGGGCTGTCCCTCGTTGTCGGTAGCCAGGACACGCAGCACGTGATGGCCCACGGGGAGGTCGGTGAGTTGAGTGGTGTAGGGAGCGTTGGTCGTTTGCGCGACGAGATTGGTTCCTAAATAGAACATGACGGAAACCACTTGGCCGTCGAGGTCGGCAGCGGAGGCGGTCACCGAGATGGATGGGGTGCCCTCGCTAAAAAAGTCTCCCTCGCTCGGTTGGAGCACCTGAACCTGTGGCGCCTGGTTCAGGTAGAGGGAAAGCAGGTTGCTGATGGTGTAGGCTCCCAGTTGATCCACAGCATACGCGGCCACGGTGTTGCTGCCCGCCGGAGGATTGGTCCAGGTCGCCACATAGGGTGGGCTCGACCACTGACCGAGGAGAACAGTTTGGTTCGCCACCAGAATCACGTTCGTCACTCCATCCCCAGCATCGGGGTCGGCGGCCTGAATTTCGATCACGATATTCGTTGGGCTTCGTGGATAGTGGAGTTCGCCGGTTGGGTTCAAGACCAGCAGCGCGGGAGGTTGGTTCTCATCGTCATCGATGAAGGCTGTGGCGGTCCGGTTGGTGGCGAGCTTGTAGTCAGAAGTGGAAATGAGACTGAGCTGAACCGATTCCAGCGGTTCGCGCTGGGAATCGTCGAGCACTCGGAGGGAGACTTCCAGGGAATCCGTGCCGGCCGGCAACCGGACCGAGGATGGAGGGACTGCATAGTCCTCTCCGGCAGTGGCGGTTCCTGTCCAGCCTAGCTGCACGTCGAACGGCAAATCGTTGGTTCCGAAACGTTGGATCAGGAACGTTGCGCTGGTGGAGTTTCCCTCGCGGAGGATCTCGGCGGGTCCGGAGAGGGTGAGGACTGGAGCGGAGCGAACTGAAATTCGGGCGCCCGTGCTGAGGGCTGAGCCGGCAGGGTTGGCGGCCGAGAGTGTGTAAATGCCGGAATCGTCCAGACGAGGGTTGGAGATGACCAGTGTCTGGTTGGTCGCGTTGCGCACCGGTTGACCATTGCGCCGCCACTGAAAACGGAGAGGCGTGCTGCCTGCGACCGTTGAGGTGAGAGTGGCCGGCTGGCCCTCGTTGACGAGCACCAGGGCGGGGCTCGGTTGCTGCACGAAGCTTGGGGGCGTCTCGATTTCCACCAGAGCAGCGTCGCTCGTGACTCGTCCGTACCGATTGCTGACCTCGGCCACATAGGTTCCCAGCTGCGCGGGTGTCACCTGACGGAGAGTGAGAACCGGATTGGTGCCGCCGAGGAGCGATGTGCCGTTGTGTTTCCATTGAATCGCCAGTGGGCCGGGACCTTGGACGCCTACGCTGAGGGTAAAGTCTGACCCCAGCAGGAGGACAGAACCCTCCGGTTGCCGATTGATGGTGGGCGGACGGTTGAGCCGCAGCCTGGCGGTGGCACTGCGCGCCGCCCCGGAGGCGTTGCTGACCCGAAGGTCATAAGCGCCCTCGTCCGAAGCCGAGGCGGCCGAAAGCGTGAGAGTATTATTGGTGGCCCCCGGCAGCTCGAGCCCGTTCAATCTCCACTGATAGACCAGCGGCCCCGTCCCGGAAACTGTCGCGGAGAAGGAAACGGTTTGACCTGGCGTGGCCAGTTGGTCGGTCGGCTGACGCGTGAACGCAGGCGGCGGCGGGGCAGGAATTCCGTTGAGCCGGCCAGCAGTCGGAGGGGAAGCCACCCAATTCGTGGCCTCGTTGCCGTAACTTGCGGAAGAGCGTCGCTGCAGTGAGTTGCCCAGGCCACTTCCTTGGCCGTCCGCGCCCGTGGCCCAGGGAGGGAGGTCGGTGTAGGCGATCCGGTCCGCCAGAGAGCGCGGCAAGCGGGTGCCGAGCGGGGTGGTAGGCTGGTTCAGCTCCACGGTTTCACCGGAGTTATCCAAGCGGCCGCTCCACGGACCCTGGATCGCGACCGCCGCGGGCACCCCGAACCGGCTGCGGAACGAAGCCGTTAGCGACGCGTTCGTGGCGGGATCAAATCCGACCAACAGAAGAAATCCGTTGGGAGCGAGAGTGGTGCCGGGAACAAGGTCGAACTCGACGGCGTTTCGAAGATGCCAGGTGTTGGTGGGTTCCCAGGACGAGAACAAGCTCACCGGGCTGCCGCTGGTGTTCAGCAGTTCGATGAACTCATCGGTCTCAGATCCCCCGTCGGCCGCCTTGGGATGGTAGTGAATCTCGTTGATGACAACAGGGCCCACGCGCGGCGTGCTGTTAGTGGCACCCAGGGTGACCGAACTCAAGAGCGGGTAATCCAGGCCCAGGCTGGTCTCGAAGGGACCCGTGCTGACATCCACATCACTGGTGGCAGCTCGGGCGTGCGTTCGCAAACCCGAGAGCGCACCGCCCGTGGTGACCCCGCTCAGGTAGACGGTTTGGGTCTGTCCGGGCTCCAGGATGAGGCCGATGCCCCCGCCCGACGGAAGAGCTAGTTGCGCGGCGTCCAATACCAAGATTCCCCCCGGCGGCAGGATGGTGTGGTCGGGAAGTCGAGCCTGTTTCGGATTGCGGTCATCGGTGCTCAACCACCAGCCGCCAATGTGCTGGGGAGACTCGGAGGGATTGCGTAACTCGATGGCTCCGCCGCTGGCGCGCCGAGCGATCACTTCGTTGATGACGACGTCACCAAAGGGAATGTGATTGAGTTGACCTGGGCTGGCCGTGCGCGGGAAGCGAACCCACGCCGTGCCCCCATCGGGCAGGCGGCCTTCACTGATGCCGGTGTCCTGTTTGCTAAAGTTCACCAAATCGAGAATCGTCACGCCATCCCTACCGAACAGGCCAATGGTTTCACCGTTCGCCGCCAGCTTGAAGTTGACGTGGTCGGCCCCTTTCTCCGGCGCTCCATCGGCTCGCCATTGGAGATAGGCGCCACGGGGGCCAGTTCCCAGGAAACTGAGCGGCGGGATTTGATGTTGGGTAGGCTGCGATGGATTATCACTGAGGTGAAGTCCGGCCAATGCGACGGGGAGCAAACCCGGATTGAAGAGTTCAAACCAGTCATCCCCGCTCGTTGGCGCCGCCATCCACTCGTTGATGCGCAGGATGGATTCACTTTCCAGCGGTGCGGCGAGGTTGGGAGCCCCCGGAGTGGGGATGTTCAGTTCCCAGAAGGGGCCGGCCGTGGAGTATCGGCCCAAGGAATAGTCCGTGGCCTGGATGCCGAAGCTGAGTCCGTCCAACAAACCAGAGCCTGACGCGGGTGTATCGAACAGCAGGAGCCGGTCTCCTTCCGCCTTGAGGCTGAACCCGGCATTGAGAGTGTCGCTGTCTTCCAGCGAGGCGGGAAGATCGCTGCTCAACCGGACCACCCGATACCCCCCAGGGGGAAGGCTGGAGCCGGGAGGGAAGACCCACCGCCGCGGCTGATCGGCCGAGTCGGTCAGGCTCATCCCCGACAAGTCGGTGGCCTGCGCGACGGATGGGTTATAGAGCTCCACCCAGTCGGTAATGGTGCCATCGGCGTTGGTCAGTCCTTGGTTGCGCGCCAAAATCTCATTGAGCAGGACCTTCTGCGTGCTCGTGAAGTTCGTGACTGCCCGGTCGGCGCGCAACGAAAACCCTAGGGCGATGTCGTCGCTGCTGGCATCGCTTTGGTGAACCTCGATCGCCAAGAAGTTGATTCCCGGCACAAAGTTGGTGGCCGGTATGGGGATCGATTGGAGTCGGCCTTCGGGAGAAATAGACGTCGAAGCAAAGGTGTTGTGATTGAAGAGGGTCGGCACCCCCTGACGCGGACCCTGCCGGCCATTAAAATAGATGACCACTCCGTCGTCGTAGAAGAGGTTGGCAACGAAGGATGAATTGCTGCTGTAGAAGGGGGGCAGTTCGAAACTCGTGCGAAAGTAATAGGTGCGCACCTGGGCTTGGCCATCAGGTTGAAGGAGCACCAATGGCGTGCGAATCGGCTCGGGCAGACAATTGCAGTCTTCCAAGCCGAACGGTCCAACTCCGGACATCCAGTCGGCATCATCGTACTCAGGCTGCCGCCAAGCGGTCAACAAGTTCACATTGTCCTGACGATACTTCCAGACGTGGTTGGTGAAGCTGATGATGTTCGTGGTGTAGTTTTGGATCTCCCGAGCGAAGGGTGGGGCGGGTGCTGGGTTGGGAGACCCGGGCGTCGGCTCGTTGAAATAGGCAAGCAGACTCGCGCCGTTGGGCGAGCGGCCCTGGGAAATATCTCTTCGCTGGCTCTGGTACAGGAAGCAGTCGATGGTCGCGCCGGTTTGCGTGTGCAGCGAGAGGAATCCCTTGTCGGCGGATAACCCGAACCGGAGATGATTGGCTCCGGCAGCCTCATTCCCATCGGCCACGAACACCTGTAAACCCTTTCCATCGATGAAGCTGAGCGGGGCGATTCGGTGTCGGTTGGGATAGGCAATGGTGTCGTCGGTGAGGGTAAGTCCGCCGAGGCGAACTGGCAACGGATCAAGGTTGTACAGTTCGACAAAATCATCACCAGTGCCATTCGCCAGCCATTCGTTGATAACGAGGCGCCTTGGGTCTCCGGTGCGCGCCGTTCGGTTGGGCGCTCCGAGAGTGGGTAGGGCAAGATCCCAGGATCCATCCGGGAGCCGCGCGATCGAGAAGTCGCTCAGTTGAGGGCCGTAGTCGATGGCGTCCAGGGGTGGCAGGTTGGTTGCTCCGGCTCCAAAGAGCATCAGGCTTCCGCCCTCGGCCCCAAGTTGAAAACCCATATGGAATGGGCTTCGCCGTTCGTTTTCCGCGAACAAGACCAGATAGCCTCCGGGGGACAAGACTGTGCCAGTGGGAATCTGGAATCGATGCGGTTGGCTTGGATCATCCGTAATCCCCATTCCGCCTAGGTCGTACTGCGTCGTCCCGAGATTCTGGAGCTCTATGGCATCAGGAAAGCGTTCTTCGTGCACGTAGGCTGTGCGGTTTCGGGCCAGGAGTTCGCTCAGCACGATTCGCCGCGCGTTCGGATCAACCTGCCACGGAGCTGACTCCATGATGGTTTCATCCCATGTTCCCGCGCTGTTGAGTCCCAGCACCCGCACTCGGTGCGTGCCCGGAGCGAGTCCGGTAAGCGTTAGCGTGGCATCCAAGCTCCTGGTCTCGCTCAGAGGTCCGTCATCCAAGGCGAAGCGATAACCGACGTAACCAGCTCCGCTGACCTGGAGATCGGCCCGAGTGGACGTCGTGTTCCCGCGAGGTTGGCCGCGCAGCGCGAGTCCACCGGACACCAGAGCGCCCAGATCCCGCCCATCGGCTCCTGCCCCCAGGGCAGGGGATCCCGGTCGGAGGGCTACGGACAGCCTCAGGGCGTTGGCGCTCGTCAGATCCTTACGGCTGTCGGTGAGCCGTGGGTCTTCACGCAGGATCGGGCTGGCGTTCGCTGGGAGATCCTCGCCCGAAAGCAGGTTGAAGCTTGCAGTTAACTCCGTGGTTCCGAATTGAGGGTGCCCTTCGTAGCGATCGAGGAAGTTCGTCTCTGTTCCCCAAACCAGGTTTCCGGTGAGTCGAGCTCCCCATCCAGGCGTGGCGCCGCTGGCGCGCAGTCCAGGTTCATCGAATCGGAAGGCCGCGGCCTTGAGTAGATGAAAGGTGTTGTTTTCCGCAGTGACCCTGGCTCCGTTTCGAACCACGACTCCATGGTCGCTGAGAAGGAAGCTATTCCGCGCCAGCATGACTTCGGTGGTGGGGGACGCGCCGTTGTTGCCGATGATCGTGATGGCGGACGCCGAGTCCCCCGGCGGCGCTGTCTCGTGTGACTCTGCATGAGCGAACAGATTGCCTTCGATATGCGCATCCGCATCGGTGAGTTCGATCAGGTCGTCGGACCCGCCGAGAAAGTCATTGTCCAGAAGTTGGAGAATCGGCCCCGGGCGATGCCCTCCGGTGAAGCGGATGACGTCATTGGTGCCATTCAGGCCGGCGAAGTGATTGCGAGCGATGATCATGGAGCCGTCGGCTGGGATCCCTTTTCCGCGGATCACCTCATCGATGACCTCGGGTGGAAAACGGGAGTCGGACAGCCTTAGGGAGCAGTCCTCCAGGTCCAGGCACGTGTTCTCGGTGGAGAGCACGGTGAGGTGATCGATCTCGAGCCGCGACTGAAGCGCACGTATGCCGGTGCCGCTGGAGCCGGCCCCGATGAGGTAGACATGAGACAGCCGCACGGGACCGTCCGCTCGGTTGAAGACGATTCCTTGCCAGACGCTGAGGCTGGGATCGGCGGGATCCTTGCTGAAGAAGATGGGCTGCGTTTCGGTCCCGACCGCCTCGAACTCGCCTTCGACGAACAATCGGGTGCCGGGGTTGAAGATCACGGACACGCCGGGTTCGATCCGCAGGCGTGTGCCGCGGGGGACTATCCAGTCGTTCGTCACCCGATACGGGCTTTCGGCCAGGGTTAAGGTCCGGGTGCCCTCCACGGAACCCGAGAGCGGGGTGTGGGTGGGGGCAGGGGTCCAGGCGACAATATTCGTGCGTTCAAACTCTCGGCCCTGAGCGTCGAGCGACTGAATGAGCACCTGGTTCAGGCCATAGTTGAGCGCGACCCGATTAGTCCAGCGAGCCACCCAGGGTGTCACGAGAGCAGGGTTTCCGTTGACCAGCACCCGGCGGGTGCTCTCGGCATGAGTGGTGCCCCACATCAAAACGTTATTGGTGGCAAAGCGAACCAGCGGCCCGGTGACGGTGGATGCCGTTCCGCCGCGCCATTTCAGCTCGGTGGGAATGAGCCCGAGGATGGTGGAGGCTCGATTGGTGGCATAGCGCTTCATGTTGAAGATCGTGGTCGCGGGAACCCAGGAACTGAGATTCTCGTCCAACACCCGAGCCACGGACTGTGGCGAGAAAGCGCCTTGCAACTGCCTGAGCAGCTCCCCGTAGTAGAGTGGCGCGACGTCGGGATGCTTCAGCAATCGATCCACCGCGGGAAGTTCAGATGTCACGAAAATCTGGGCTGGGGCGCTGCCGGCTTCGCCCAGCACGGAGTCCCAGTCGTGACCAATGAGCTGGAAGCGGGGATCCTTCACACCTCGATACATAGCGTAGTCGTCGCCGATTCCGGTGCCCAGACTGGTCTCCGTGCTGCCCGAGAGCAGAAAAACCGAGAAGTAAGTGAGCCATTGCCGGATGTTAGCCCTTGCCTCGATGTGGGTGAGGTACGAGTTGGTGTTCGGGTTGGCCAACGCTTCGGTGAGACCGATGAGGTCGGTCCAGTCGTTTTCACTTTGGTGGGTGGTTTTCGAATAACCGGCGCTTCGGTAACGGACCGGATCCGTTCCGAGATACTCCAAGGTGGCGGCGTGACTGGAGGCGCGATAGAGATTTCCGTCGGCGTCCTCTGGAAAATGGTTTTCCGCGAATGCGGAGTCAGGCACTTCGGTGTGAGCATAGACACCCAGAGGTGGCTGGCCGGTCGTGGCGAGGTTGACCCCGTTGACGCGCACCTGGACCGGACGATGATCCTCGGTGAGCAGTCCCGCCCGTTTGGCGAGTGCCTCGCCGGCGATTTGGCTGTGGACACTGAAGATGTTGAGATTGAGTGCGGTGACTCCATTCCACCGTCGATCGGAGGGAATGTTCACGCGATAGTTCGGCGGGTTGAGGAAACGACTGCTGGCGCCCCGGAGACGCACGCCGCAGCCGTAGCGAACCTCGGATCGGCCGGATTCGCTGCTGATGAAAGTCGCGTTCAGCTCGACGTCGGAGTAGGGGTCATTTTGCGGAAGGCTGGCCAAACTGGCCCGGTCCGTCTCGGTCAGCACCAGGGAGTAGACGGGCTGAGGGCCGGAATAGGAGCTGTTGTCCACCTGGTAGAGTGCATTGGCATACTGAGCTTCGATTCCGAATCGGTCCCGAGTCGGCGGCGGATAGGTGCGGGCCGGCCCGGTGTCCGACGTGGCCTGCACGTAGAACTCGACTACCGTTCGATGGGGAAGCTCGGCGAGGATTACCCCGAAGCGACCATCCCCCGCCAGGCCATCGTTTTGGGTGCCGTCGTCCAACATGGAAACCTGGCTGAACTCAGCTGGCTTGGCGATCGAAGCAATTCGGTAGAACAGCACTACCGTAGGCGGGGAGTTGCTGGGCCCGCCGACCCGAACCGTGATTGTCACTGGCTCGTTGGACCGAGGAATCGAGGGGGCATGTTCCAGATCCCAAATCAACGGAGCGGGGTTGTTCAGGAGGCGGCTATTGGGGGCGCCGGGAGTGCCTTGAAAGCCGACGCTTGTCCCCCAATTGGCGCCGATCATGCCCGATTGCGTCGGATCGATTCGCTCCAATGAAGGTCCGGAGCCGTCGGCCGTGCTTTGATAGGACCAACCGCGGGCGGAGGAGGAAAACGTCTCGTAACGAGTCGCAAAATCTCCGGAGTCGGCATAGCGCACTTCATCCGAAGTGACGTCCTGAGCATCGACCAAGCGGAGGGTTTCGCCGGAGTTGGCCAAACTGCCTGTCCAACCGCCGAGCACGGCGGTGACCGCCGGATGATTTTGCGCAAAGGACTCCAAGTTGGCGGCTACCACCAGGAAGCCTCCGGGGGCAAGCGGGGCGGAATTGGTAAAGGTGAAGGAGATGCCGCGATCCAGCCGCCAGCCCTGCAGGTCGACGGTGTTGGTGTCCGTGTTGTGAAGCTCGATGTACTCATCAACCACCAGATGCGAACTGGGGTGAAAGTGGATTTCGTTGATGACCACTTGGCCGGCATTCAGTGCTCCCGATTGGAGGAAGACCGCGAGGAGGAAAAGACCGAGCGCCCCCCTGGGAGGAAGCGTGTGGCCGCTGGCGCTGGATCGCAGGCTCCGAGCGGTCGCGTGCAGTGCTTGAGGCTCGTTCGAAATTCGATTCATAAGCGGATATGCCTCCTAACGATACGGTAGTGTGGACAACTGAGTTCTAGCGTGTCAGCTCTGGGTCATTGGTGCAAGCGAACACTTCGCGTTGGCTCCACTGGGGGTGTGAGTCTGTTTCCGGATGAGGGCAAGCGGGATCCTCCCTCCGGGGGTGACCGAAAGGCTGTAGAGGGCTACAGCAGTCCATGACGCTTGGCGGGGCACTACGCCATATGGAGTGCGGCAGACCTCTGCCGCTTTGGGCCCCATGCCGGTGGGAGAGATGGACCCTCCCGCCCTTGTCAAACGGCGATCACGGCGCTCTCACTGCCTTCCACCAGGGATGGTGGGAATGCGACTTACACGGCGGGCAGACTAGTGTCCGTGGCTTTTGGTCCAACCGGCTGCGGCGTCCGGATCGAGAACTTCCCAGCGGTTCACTATGGAAGCGATCGTCTCGCGACGAACACCTTCGTCCCGGATTGCTGCGGTCCACTGCATTGCGGCCGATGGATCTCGTCGAAACGCCGAGGTGTCGAGCAGGGCTCGCAGCGCGGCGTCACGGGAAGCTCCTGGGCTGAGGGAGCGAACCCACTGCGCGGCGGCTCGAAGATCCTGTTTTGCCCAGCGACTGACCACCGCGACGGTGGCGCTGTCCCGCTCCTCCAGTTCGGTGAGCTTGGTGGCCCATTCGGCGGTCTGTTGGGGGGCGTGCTGGGCTCGTTCCCCAGCCACCTGGGCGATCATCTCGGTTCGCTCCGCCCCCGGCTCTCGTTGGTTGATGGCCTCGATGATGCGGTCAGACTGGTTCAAACTGAGCTGTGAGATGGCCGGCGCCAGGGCATCCAAGCGCACCTCCTCGGGGAGTCGGCTCGCCCATTCAAAAGCTTCGAGTGGATCTGTCTGCGACCATTGCTCGGCGATGGTTCGGGCGGCGGCGCGTTGGCGCGCATCGAACACCCCGAAGTCGCTCGAGTTTTCTTGAAAAAAGGCGGCCGCAGAGGCGGGGTCCAAACGTGACCAGGTGCTTAGAACACTCAGTTCACCCGTGAGGTTCTCCGGGGAAGGGAGCTGAGACGTGACGCTCAGAGCCAAGGCGGGATCCATTTCCGTCAAACGGGCGAGCATGAGCTGCTGAGAAAAGAGCTTTTCGGGACCGGTCGGCCGGTTGTTGAGGTCCTGTAAGGCCTTGAGGAGTTGGTCCGCATTCAGATGGCGAATCGCGAGTTCGGTCGATTGGAGATGAGCGAGCAGGTTGTGGTGGTACCCGGCCGACGCGGCGGCCGCTGCCGGGGTTTGTGTGGCCAAACCCGAGGCGAATGGATCGCGTTGTTCCCCACGATGCTCCATCGAGGGGGAGGGAGCGTTGACGGAGGCTGAAGTTTGATGATCTCGGGTTCCGTGGTGGCGATAGCCGCAATAGTAGGCGATTCCGATGGCCGCCAGGTGGGTGCCGAGGAGTATGGCGGGCAGCGGACACAAACGTTTCATAGCTCAGGGGGGGATTTTTTGAGGGGAGAGGGCTTGGTGAATGAACCTAAACTTCAGCGGGGTCAGGCTGGGACGTGAACCAGTCTGACCCCGCATTTTGAACCTCGCCCAGATCACCTGCCGGAAGGGAACCTAGTGGCTGGGTGCCTGGGTGGTTCGTGCTCGCCATCACGTATCCAGAGCTAGGATCGATGCTCCAGGTGGGCGAGAAACTCTTCCAGGCTCACGAGTGAGTCGCGGCTGCGGTCCAGGCGACCGAAGAGGCATCTTAAGCGATGCGTGCTGAGATCGGGCTGTCCCGCCTTAAATTCGTCCAGAGAGAGCTTGCCGTCGCCATTGCCGTCGAGCTTTACGAACGTGGCCGTTTGTTCCGCCTGCTGCTGTGCCAGCCACTCAGCCTTGGCCGCCGCCCGTTCCTCGCGCGACAGCACGCCGTCGTGGTTGACGTCGTATTTGTCGAGCAATGCCTGGCGTCGTGCTTGGCAGGCCGCCCTCACTGCCGCCCGTTCCTCGGCCGAAAGTCGGCCATTTCTATCCACATCGAATTTAGCCAAGACCGACGGTAACTTGCCACAGCTAGGGCCGGGAGCCGGCGGTGTGGGAGGGGGCGTCGGTGGAGGGACGGGCGTGGGATCCGGCACGGGAGTTGGGGTGGGGGGCGGTCCCAGGTTGTCCAGAGAGCCTTCTGCCGCTGCCTGGAGGTTGGGGGCTGCTAACGAAAGTGCTGCCACCATACTGAGAAAAAGTTTCTTAACGCACATAGTCTTTGCCTTTGCTGCAGGGGGTCCGTTTTGGATCCCACTGCAGGGTCTCTTTAGCAACTTGCGCACCGCCGCTGGAGCGGGCTAAAACGACAGAAAACTCCCCTCTTTTCGGTGTTTCTCTAAAGTGAGTGTCACTCGCTGGAGCACGAGGTGGCTTCAGACTCTCAAATTTGGGCGATGCTTCAGGAATGCGGCATCGGGTGGATTCGAAAAGACGCGGCTGGTGGTCGCGGCTGATTCCCCCACAATCCCCTAGATTCCATTGAAGTCCCCTTGCGCCGCCAGCGTCTTTATCTCATGATTCTAGCTAGGTATCTCGCGAGATGACAAAGGTATCCATTCAGTTCCTGGGCCCGGTCTTGGTCAGCTGCTGGCTATGGGTGGGCCGCGCGTGGGGGGTGGAGTCCGAGGGTGAGTTCTTCGAGAAGAGAATCCGCCCGGTTTTGGCGGAGCATTGTTTTGAGTGTCACAGCGCGGAGTCTCAAAAAAACAAGGGCGGCTTGCGAGTGGACAGCCGGTCGGGATTGCTGTCCGGAGGAGAGACGGGGCCTGCTCTGGTTCCGGGAAAGCCGCTCGAGAGCCTGCTCTGGTCGGCCATGGCTCATCGGCATCCGGAGCTAACCATGCCTCCCAAAAAGCCCAAGCTCCCCTCCAGCGTGTTGTCCGATTTTGAGAAGTGGATCCGGGACGGGGCGCATTGGCCAGGAGGCGACGCGGTAGCAGCGGTCCCGATTCCCGGTGGATTCGATCTGGAACAGAGAAAGGCGAAGCTGGATTGGATCTGGAAGCCTCCCGTTTTAGGCTCAGTCCCGGCGGTGCGGGATACCAATTGGGCTCGGGGAGTGATCGACCAGTTTTTGCTCAGTCGGCTGGAGAAGGAAGGTATTCGGCCAGCTCCGCCCGCGGAACCCGCGGTTTGGTTGCGTCGGGTGCATTTTGCGCTCACCGGCCTCCCTCCTTCCATGGCCGACCTACAGGCGTTCGTTCAGGATCCCTCCGATGCCGCTCGCGAGCGCGTGGTCGACCGGCTTTTGGGCTCCCCTCGCTTTGGCGAGCGATGGGCCAGGCACTGGCTGGACTTGATGCGCTATGCCGAGTCTCGAGGCCATGAGGGAGATTACATCATTCCCAACGCTTATGAGTATCGAGACTATGTCATTCGCGCTCTGAACTCGGATGTGCCATACGATGAGTTTGTGCGGGAGCATCTGGCGGGCGACCTGCTTGCGCATCCGCGGCGTCATCCCCAGCTTGGATTCAACGAATCGGTGCTGGCCACGGGGTGGGCTTTTCTGGGTGAGGAGATCCACGCGCCGGTAGACACGCGTTTGGACGAGACGGAGCGGGTGGACAATCGAGTCGATGTGCTCAGTAAGAGTTTTCTGGGGCTGACGGTGTCCTGCGCGCGCTGCCACGATCATAAGTTCGATGCGATTTCTCAGCGCGATTACTATGCCTTGGCGGGTTTCTTTATCAGCTCGGGGCAACGGCTGGCCCGCTTTGAGAGCATGGAGTCGGAGCAAACCGCTGCCCGCCAGTTGGCGGGATTGCGCTCCCGATCGGCTTCCACCCTGGCGAAGCATTGGAGCGAGGCTCAATTGGCCACGCTTCCGCAGCTCAAGTCCTATCTCATCACCGCCGCGGAAGTCGCGCGAAAACGGACGAACGCTCCGCCATCGGCTGGTAAACCACTCAAGGCCTCGGACCTGAAGGGCCCTGAGTCGGCGTCGCTGCGAGAGCTTTCCGCAGCCCGTTCCCTAGATGGTGAGGTGTTGGCGCATTGGACGGCCGCGTTGCTGAGTTCAGTCTCCAACCGAGCGGATCTGCTCTCTCCGTTCGCTTCGGTGGCGCTCTTGGGGAATCTTCCCCCACGGGGCAAGGCCAATCCCGGCTGGGAGGCGGTAGGGGCTGCGCCGGATGCGCGGGTAGTCCTGGACTTCAGGAATTTGGCTCCGGGCCAGTGGCGAGTGGATGGAGTCGCTTTCGGGGCGGGGCCCGTGTCCGGGGGCGAATTCAGGTTGGCTAAGGGATTCTCGAACGCTCCGCCTGCCTTCCGAATTCAGTCCCGAACCGCGGCCTGGGCTGATCAGGATTGGTTCCCGATGGGATTTCGTCCGGGAGTGGAGCAGGAGCCGGCGATGTATGGCGGGTGGGTGCGTGATGGCGCCATGCTCCGCAGTCCCAAGTTTCAGCTGACGGGAGGAAAGCTGCACTATCTGGTGAAGGGGGGCGGAAGGGTGTTGGCGGTTGTCGATTCTCAACGCCTCGTCACCGGGCCGATCCACACCGCCTTAGTGCGCGAGTGGCAGCATCGGGATCAATGGCACTGGGTCAGCCAGAATCTAGCGGAGTATTCGGGCCATCGGGTGGCGCTCGAGTTTTCTCCGGAGACGGGGTTTGATACGGCTATCGCCCTGGTGGTGGAATCCGAGACCCCGCCGGAGGAGCCGTGGTCGGCCAGTGCGCATCTGACGGAGTTGATGCGCTATCGATCGGCGAGCAATGTGATTTCCATTGAGGCTGCGGCGCAAGTCTATCAGGAGCGCCTCACCTCGGCCATTCGGTCCTTCGCGGCCGGGGGTGCCAAGGACTCTCCAGAGGATCTCGAGCTGGCCGATTGGCTGGCGCGTCGGCCGGAGCTGGTGTCCGGTCCGACAGGGGAGTGGCCTGCTCCGTTCGCCAACACCCTGAGGAACTACCTGGCTGAGCGCGATGCCCTGCTGCAGCCGGTGATCTGGAAATCGAGAGTGGCACCCGCCATGTGGGATGGCGATGGAACGGATGAGTTTCTGTTGGTCCGAGGAAAGCATCACGCCCCCAAGGGGACGGTGCCCCGGCGTTTCCTGGAGGCCGTCTCGGGGGTGCAGCCGATTCCAGCTCCTCAGAGCAGCGGGCGGCTGGAGTTGGCTGAGATCATCGCTGATCCGGCGAATCCCTTGACCGCCCGCGTGTTCGTCAACCGTGTTTGGCATCACCTGTTTGGGCGAGGGATCGTTCCCTCGGTGGACAACTTTGGATGGCTAGGGCAGAGGCCATCGCATCCGGAACTGCTCGACTATCTGGCTGCTTCATTTACCCAGCAGGATCAGTGGTCCATGAAGCTATTGATTCGTCGGATCGTGCTTTCCAGTGCTTTTGCGATGTCGAGCAAGCCGACGGCTCCTGAGGTGGAGGCTCGCGATCCTGAGAACGTTCTTCTGCACCGGATGAATTTGCGTCGGCTGGAGGCGGAGGCAATTCGGGATGCGATCTTGGCTGTCTCCGGGCGTTTGGACACGAAGATGTATGGGGTCTCGGTTCCGTTGCATGAATCCCAGTTCGTTGAAGCTCGCGGGCTGCGGAGCGAGCGCGGACCTTTGGATGGCGCGGGACGGCGGAGTGTGTATGTGGCGGCGCGCCGAAACTTTTTGCCCATGATGATGACGGCCTTCGACATGCCGATCCCGTTCACCACGGTGGGGCGACGGAATATTTCAAACGTTCCCGGCCAGATGCTGTTTTTGATGAACGATCCTTTTGTTCATCAGCAGGCGGGGGTCTGGGCGAAACGCAGCGAGCGTGAACATGACCGTGTCTCCGAGGACGAGCGGATTCAGGATCTGTTCCTGAGCGCGTTCTCGCGGCCGGCTTCGGACAAGGAGGTGGCGGCGTGTCGGCAAGCGCTTCGGGAAGCTCGCCAATTCGGCGACGAAGCCGCCTCGGCATCGGAGTCGTCGTCGGCGGCTTGGACCGAGCTTTGTCACGCACTGCTGGGGGCCAAGGAATTCATTTTCATCCCGTAGAAAGCCAAGCGCACCATTATGCTCACCGACTTCATTTCGCCTTCGCATGTTCGGTCCTGTCTCAGCCGACGGGAGATGCTCAAGCGTTTTGCCTGCGGTTTCGGGTCGGTGGCGTTTTCCGCGTTGTATGGGACGCAGAAGGCTTGGGCCGGGGCAACCAAACCCAATCCACTATTGCCTCGATCGCCCCATTTCAAGCCCCGGGCTCGCAGCGTCATTTTTCTCTACATGGATGGGGGCGTCTCGCAAGTGGACAGTTTCGACTACAAGCCACTCCTCGAGAAGCATCATGGGGAGGATCCATACAAAGCGATGGGCCGACTGGAGAAGACTCAGTTTGCCAATGTTGGAAAAGTGCTCAAGTCACCCTGGAAATTTGCGCAGCACGGGCGCAGCGGTTTGTGGGTGAGCGAGTTGTTCCCGCATGTTGCCAAGCAGGCTGACCGCCTCTGTGTCGTCAAGTCGCTTACGTCCAAATTCCCCGAGCACACGAGCGCTAACTATTTTCTGCACTCGGGGACCGGGCTTCAGGGTCGGCCGAGCATTGGTGCTTGGGCCACCTATGGGTTGGGCAGCGAGAATCAGGATGTTCCCGGGTTCGTGCTGCTCAACGGTGGGCTGATTCCATCGGGAGGCATGGACAATTTTAACAGCGGCTTTCTTCCGGCGACTTACCAGGCCTCGGTCCTCGAGGCCAAGGACCCGCCGTTGGCAAACATACGTCCGAGCGAGAAGAACCCGCGCATGCAGGGCGTCAAGATGTCCCTCATCCGCGAGCTGGATCAACAAACCTTGGAACGAGCCGGGCAGCTGGACTCGTTGGAGTCGGCGATTGCCAACCACGAACTCGCCGCCCGCATGCAGCTGACGGTGCCGGAGCTTCTGGATCTCAAGGGGGAGAGCGACGAGACCAAGCGTCTTTACGGCTTTGAGTCCACCTTTGGCCCCACGCGAATTTATGCCAAGCAATGTTTAACGGCCCGTCGGATGGTGGAGCGCGGAGTTCGTTTCATCGAGTTGACCTGTCCGCGTGTGAATGGAGCTGATCGTTGGGATGCGCATGGCGGGCTCATTCAGAATCATGGCGACAATGCGCGCGCCACGGACCAGCCGATCGCGGCCTTGCTGCAAGATCTCCAGGAACGCGGACTGTTGGAGGATACTTTGGTCGTCTGGTCGGGGGAATTTGGCCGCACGCCCTTCGCACAAGGCTCTGACGGACGAGACCACAACGAGTTTGGTTTCACAGTCTGGATGGCGGGGGCAGGGGTGAAGCCTGGCTTTACGTTTGGCGAGACGGACGACTGGGGATATAAGGCGGTGGTCGACAAGTTGGAGATGCACGATCTTCACGCGACGATCCTTCACATCCTGGGGTTGGATCATCTTCAGCTCACCTACCACTTCAGCGGCCGGGACATACGACTCACGGATGTTTCTGGAGAAGTGGTTCACCAGATTTTGGGCTGAACCTGCGGGCCCTGGACCGCCAACGAGCGGTATCAAGTTCGTTGCCATCCTGCCTGCCCCTTTTGGGGGATCGGACTCTTCTCACGGCGGTTCCTAAAAGGCTCGAAAGGAAGGTCGAGATAACCTCCCAGGAAGAGTTTTGCCCACGGAACACACAGAACACACGGAGTCGGAGGGAATTCAGCAGAACAGTAACTTCAGTCGGCTCGGCCACTCGTCCCGCACCCGCGGTCGGGGTTGCGGTGTCTCCTCAGATCCGTGTGGTCCGCGTGGTCCGTGGGCAAAATGTCCCCGCTCCCAAGATTTCCAAGCGGCCCCCTCAACCCGAAACCAAGCCCGAGCAGACTTACACCGCAGAGACGGGAAGGCGCAAAGAGGGAGAGCAACTGGTGAACCACGGATTTCGCTGATCCCACGGATTAAGAATCCCGAAGGGATCGGAAGTGGAACTCACTTGTTCTTTTCTATCCGAGACATCCGAGAAAACCGTGGTTAAAACTACCGTTTTAGGTTTCTCCGGAACGGCTCCTCTCTGCGCCCATTCCCATCTCTGTGGTGCAACTGAGGCCCTTTCGTCGCCTGTAGGAGTACCCTCTAAGTTGCTTGAGCATGGGGGGCTGCGTTGCCCCCTACGGCTTCCTCCTACCGCACTAGGTCGCTCACGCCATTGGGTAGATCCCGCAGGGTGATGATCTCTTGGGGACTGAGTGCGCGGTTGAAAATGGACACGTCGTCGTAGAGCCCCACGTAGCCGATTCCGAGCATGATGAGCGACTTGGCCGGATCCCAGTTGAACGTCTGAGTGCGGGCTGGAATCGCACCTCGGAACTCACCATCCAGATACAGTTTGGCAACGCCATCCGGCTTTCCGGTATTGAAGTTCTCGAAGGTGAACACGACATGGGTCCATTTGCCCGCGGAGAAGGGGGGATTGTCGATGGTCAGCAGCGGCTTCTCGTGCGGAGCCATTTTATTCCAATCGCGGTCATTGGGATTCCAGACTTTGAGATCGGCGTAGACCCCTAGGCGGAAGGGGATACCGTTGGTCTTCTTCTCAAACTCCGTGAAGAAAGCGGCGTCGTTCCAGGCCTTCGAAGTAATCTGGATGGGATCGCAATAGCCGGGGGCCAGCTGAGTCGCAGGATCGGTGCTAAGCCAGAACGACACCGTTCCGCTCCACCGATTACTGTGGAATTCCACGTTGGAAGGAGAATGGTAGAAGATCACTGGAGCCTTCGCCTGATGGAATCGCAGCCCATGCCCAAAGCGTCCCGCCTTCTCCACCAGTTGAACTTCCGGTGTGGTCGGGAGTCCTGGCGTGCCGGCGAAACGCTCATTCATGCCCTTGGCGTGATAGATCTGGCGATCCCCGCGCGCATAATCGGCATTGGCTCCCTGGTCGAAGGAGGCGTGAAAGGTCAGGCTTTCGCGAAGGGTGTGACGCGCTGAATGGGAGGAGGCGCAGCCGCTGACCAGGATGACGACCATCGCCAGGAGTGCTGCTGGCGTGCAAGTGGTGATGAGGCGGTGGAGGGTTCTTCGCATATTGGCATTCGAGTTAGCTGGAACTGAAAACCCGACTCCGCAGTTAGCGGCAGTCGGGTTCGCAGAGAAATGGAGGCTCGGTTCTACTTCTTTTCCTTGTCCTTGTCTTTGTCACTTCCAGTGGTCACCCGGTTGGCTGGCGCGGTCTCGTTGAGCTGGGCCAGCACGGCTTTGGTGATATCGGATTCGTTATTGGTGTAGAGCACGAAAGGAGTGCGATTCGCGGTTTCGCCGGCGGTATCCAGCACCATCGCGTAGCCACCGGCCTTGGCCTTAAGTTCCACCACTCCGCGAATCTCGGAGAGGATGTTGTCGCGCATTCGGCGTTGTTGCTCGTCGAGGGAGGTACGGGCCTGGCGGTCGAACTGGGTGATGCTGGACTCGAGATCATTCATCTCAGCGAGCTTCACTTCGGAGGACTTCTTCCGCTTTTCGCGTTCCTCGGCCGAAACCGCCTGCTCGTTGGCTTTTTCGAGGGCGGTCTTATAATCGGCCTTCAGCTTGGTATATTGGTCGATCATCTTCTTCCGATCGCCGTCCAGGTCCCCCGCCTTGTCCTTCAAGGCGGTGTCGGCCTGCTTGGTCTTCCAGTAATTGTCGAAAACCTGCCGGAGATCGATGGTGGCCAGCTTTTGCTGTTGAGCGGAAGCGGGGAGCACACATAGGGCGCTGACGAGGAGCACCCAAATCGCTTGTTTCAAAATCACGTTCATGTCAGGAGAATTAAATTAAAATTCGCGGGTATAGCCAACACCAAACTGAAACCTTCCCGAGGAACTGTCGTTACCCGGGGTGAATGGGCTGCGTGGGGTGGCATGGAGCGGAATGCCGTAATCCAGCCGGAGAGGGCCGATGGGCAGATTGAGGCGGATGCCCACACCGACGTTGTCGTTGTATTCCCCGAAATTCCACTGATACGAGTTCAGGTAAACCATGCCAATATCATAGAACGCCGCGATCCGCAGACGTTCAATCACCGGAATGCTATATTCGATGCTGCCGAACCAATAGGTGTTACCACCGTAAGGTTCACCATAGGCGTCGGTTGGGCCGACGCGGTGGTAGCGGTAGCCACGCAGGGAATACATACCGCCCAGGAAAAAGCGGTCCAGCACGTGCAGGTGATCACTGTCACCAAAAGTCTCCGCCACTCCGGTTCGGCCGATGACTTCCAGCAGATGTCCCTCGTCCAATCCCCGGAAGTACCAGGAGCTGCGGGCTTCGAGCTTGTAGAAGTTCCAATCGCTGCCGATCGCCCCGGCAGCGATATCGGCCGAGATCTCCGTCCGTTGTCCTTTGGTCGGCAGGAGTGCGTTGTCCCGGGTATCGTAGGCCAAAGAACCGCCGAACTTCGACAAGAGGCTATAGCCTTGGTCTTCCAACACGTCCGGGCGTCCGGGATAGCGCACCGCGCGCGAGCGGTCGATATCGACCAGTCCACGGTTTTCGATGTTGTAGTTGACGTTGCCGATCAGGTTGTCGTTCCACAGTGCGCGGGTGAAACCCAGCCGGGCGCCGGTTTGGACGAGATCATACAGATCCTCGTCGGAGTAAGTGCTCAGCCGGCGATGGTAGAGATCGGTGCTGAACTGCAGCTTGCGTTCCAGGAACCAGGGCTCGATGAACGTGATCTCGTAGTCCTGTCGACGAGGACCTGCCGCCACACGCATGCGGAACTTTTGTCCGCCGCCCATAAACCAGGGGGGCTTGGCAATGTCGAAATTACCCTGAGTGACTTCGACAAACCCGATGACGCTGTCGATGGAGCTGAAGCCGGCGCCGAGTGAGAAGTGGCCCGTGTTCTTTTCCTCCACCGTGATCTGGAGGTTCCGCCGATTCGGAATGTCGGTTGGCTCCGGCTGGGCCTCAACGCCACCTTGCTCCGCGAAATACTGCAGACCTTCCAGGCGACGCTTGCTGCGCTTCACCTCGGTCATGTCGAAGACTTCGCCCGGCGAGACGCTGAGCTCGCGGCGAATGACCTTGTCCTTGGTCTTGGTGTTGCCCTTGATTTCGATTTTCTCGATGTAGGACTTTTCCTTCTCCTCGATGCGATAATTCAGATCGATCGTGCCCGTTTGAACGTTCGGATTTTTCCGGGCCGAAATGGTGGTGTCGATGTAGCCCTCGGAGCCGTATTTATCTTGGACGACTTCGATGTCCTTGTTGAGCCCCTTGGGTGTGAAGGTTTTCCCTTCGGGCATCTTGAGGTCCTGAGCCAGCTGGTTGGTCGTGAAAATCTGGTTTCCCTGAAAGGCGATGGTTCCCACCTTGTATTGCTGGCCTTCGGTGACCTGGAAGTTCAGCTTCACCCTCTTCTCGCCGCTGTAGTTATACTCGATGTTCTTGATGTCGAAATCGATGTAACCTTCATTGCGATAGAATTCGGCGAGCTTGTCCCGATCGTCCTCGAGCTGGTCATCCTTCAGCGTGCCGCTGCCGGTGATAAAGGAGAAGAACCAGTGGCGTCGGGTCTTGATCTGCTTGCGCAGCTTCTTTTGGCTGAAAGCCGTGGCGCCCTCGAAGCTGACATCCGTGATCCGCACTTTGGGCGTCTCGACGATCTCGAAGGTGACGCTGCCACGCCCGGTTGATTCCTCGACGCTGGGCACATACTTGACCTCGGTCTTTGGATATCCCGCCTTCTGGTACTTGGTCTTGATCGCCTGAACATCGGTGAACAGTTTCCGTTCGTCCAAGGGATCGCCGATCTTGGACGTCACCGTCTTGAGGAGGCGTCGGTTGCTGTACTTCTTGTTCCCCTTGAAAACGATGTCCGTCAGCTTGGGTTTGGCCTGGAGGACGTACGTGAGCCGCACGCCTTCCACTTGACGCACCTCAGTCACCTGCACGTTCAGGAAGTAGCCTGTTTTGAGCAAGTTCTGGACGTCGTCGTCGACCATCCGGAGATTGTAATTATCGCCCTCCTTGACCCGCATGTTGGCGCGGATCAGGGCATCGCTCACGTTTTGCGGTCCGACGTTGGTCAGGGTGATACCGAGAACGGGGTAAGCCTCCAGCGCTGCCCGGAGGGATTCCTGGGCGCTGAGAGCCGTTCCGGATGCTAGATAAGCCAACCCGCAAGGCCAGGCGTGGCGCAGCCAATTTTTGTTCATCAACTTGAGTTAGGTCGGGATGGAGTCCTCGCTGATCTTGGACTTGTTCTCGAACCGAGTAATCGATTTACGGAAAACCATTTCTACGTCGCCAGTCGGACCGTTACGTTGCTTGGCGATGAGGAGGTTGACCGGTATGGCTTCGTCTTCCGCGCTCGGAGCCGCACCCTCTTCCTCATCCCCGCTGCTTACTTTGTAAAGCAGCCCGATCAGATCGGCATCCTGCTCGATGGCTCCGGACTCGCGCAAGTCAGACATCCGCGGTTTGCGGTTTTTTTCCTTCTCGAACTCGCGGTTGAGCTGGCTCAGCACGATGACCGGAACCTTCAGTTCCTTCGCTAAAGCTTTGACACCGCTGGAGATGTCAGCGATTTCCTGCTGACGGTTTTCAACACGGCGCGCAGTAGAATGAAGCAGCTGCAGGTAGTCAATGACAAAGAGCTTTACGCCGTATTGCTGCCACATGCGGCGGGCTTTGGCCCGGAGTTGCAGCACCGAGAGGCCGGGGGTGTCGTCGATATAGAGCGGGGCAGCCGCTAATTTACCGGCGGCGCTGGTCAGCCTGGGGAAGTCGCGTTCGGCGATGAACCCACCCCGGATGTCGCGCAGGTTCACCCGAGCCCGCGAACACATCAAGCGCAGCACCAGGGAATCGGCGGTCATTTCCAAACTGAACACCCCTACTGGAAGCTTCTCTTCCAGAACGACATGTTCGGCGATGTTCATCGCCAGAGAGGTCTTGCCCATACTGGGACGGGCGGCGATCACGATCATTTCTCCGCCATGCAGCCCGCTGGTCATCTTGTCGAGGTCGGTGAACCCCGTAGCCAAACCGGTGAGCATGCCCTGGCGTTGCTGATAGTGCTCGATCGTGTTGATGGCATTGCGGACCAGGTCGCGCATCCCTTTGGATTCCGGCTCGACGCGAGCTTCGCTGATCTGAAGAATGTCTCGCTCGGTTTCGTCGAGCAGGCCGTCCACCTCACCTTCGTGCTCATACACCCGCGACATCACGTTGGAGCAGGTCGCCAACATCCGTCGCAGCAGGTATTTCTCCTTCAGAATCTCCAGATAGTAGGAGAGGTTCGCGGCTGAGGGCGTGGAATCCGGCAGGGAAGCCAGGTAGGCGAGGCCGCCTACGCCGTCGAGCAGTCCCTGATCCTTCAGCCTTTGGGGAACGGTGATCAGGTCGACCGGCTGCTTCGCCTCATACATCTCGACCAGGTGCTCAAATAGGGTTTGGTGACGGAGGTCGTAAAAGGCTTGAGCGCCGGCCTTGAGTTTCTCGACACACTCGCCCAGGCATTCATTGGGGGCAATGAAGATGCAGCCCAGCACGCCCTGTTCGGCTTCGAGGGAGTGGGGGGGCAGGCGGTCACCCGAGGCGGGTTGAAGCGCATTGGTTTGGCGTGATCCGCGTTTGGAGCGGCGACGCTGGGACTTGGGATCATCGGACCCCGAAAACGACTCGGCTTGAGACATGTGCTCGGAGAGACTACGGGGGTTAGCCCTTCCTGCTCAAGCGCTCGTTCGTCCCGCCCCCTGAGCCGCTCGTCTTAAACACCGGGACTTCCGTGAAGTCGGCGAGGGTTGGCTTGGGGGTTGGCTTTTTGAAAACGTTCGCTGTTTGGCCGCTAGGGAACTCTCCACCGAGGGATCGGAGAGTCTCGTCGCAACGGTCTGGGTGGGCGAACAAGTAATCGGCGAGGGCTCGGCCTGAGGAAGAGGCAGCGGCGGCACGGAGGGGTTGGGAAGCCTGCGAGCCCGCTTGGGAGAGGAGTCGCGCCTCGTAATAGAGACTGGTGAGGTCTTGGAGCGTGACATACAGGTCCGCCAGGGCTGCCTCGCGAACCCCCTCCAACTGAGGATCCAGAGCCCGGCAATCCGGCAACGCGCTGCAAAGCTGTCGCAGCTGGGCTCCTAAGTCACTCATTTCGTTGGCTGTCCGTTGCTCCATGTGCATGGTTTTCCACCCTGGTTTCCACGTTGTTTGTGTCGTGGCTCCTGTCTCTGATGCTCCGCCCCCTTAGAAAATTCGATTTTCTCGGGGGACTCAATTCCGAGTTGTTGGCAGATGCTCACAGGTTATTCACATAAAGAAAAACATCGCATTGTGTCGCCAAACCTGGCAGATCACCGTGCTCCGGTTCCGAAATGGGGACCGAACAGACGATTATACATGAAGAAAGAGTCCAAACTCCGGTTTGGTTTGCCGAAAGGCAGCCTTCAAGAAGCCACCATCGAAAAGATGGGGAAGGCGGGCTTCAACATTCAGGTGAGCAGCCGCTCGTATGTCCCCTATGTGGACGACGAGCAACTTGAGATTCGTTTGATTCGCGCCCAAGAGATCAGCCGCTATGTCGAGCTAGGTTACTTGGATTGTGGGATTACGGGTCACGACTGGGTGCAGGAAAACGATTCTGACGTTCATGAGGTAGGGGAGTTTCTCTTCAGCAAGGCGACGCGCCAACCGGCGCGCTGGGTTTTGGCAGTGCCCGAGGAATCCTCTATCCGTTCCGTTAAAGACTTGAAGGGCAAGCGGATTGCCACCGAGGTGGTCAACCTCACCAAGAAGTATCTCCGCAAGCATGGTGTCAAGGCCCACGTCGAGTTCTCTTGGGGAGCTACTGAGGTCAAGGCGCATGAGTTGGTCGACGCGATTGTAGAAATTACCGAAACGGGTTCTTCGTTGCGTGCCAACAAGCTTCGGATTGTGGACACTTTGCTGGTCTCAACGCCTCGGTTGATAGTGAATCGCAAGGCGTGGAAGGACCGCTGGAAGCGCGAAAAGATCGAAACCCTGGCCCTGCTGCTGAAGGGCGCCCTCGAAGCCGAGGCGAAGGTCGGGTTGAAGATGAACATCGCGGAAAAGAATCTTCGGTCGCTGCTCGACAGCTTGCCGGCTTTGCGGAATCCCACGATCTCCAGCCTGAGTCAATCAGGATGGGTGGCGGTGGAGACCATCATTGACGAGCATGTCGTTCGGGAATTGATCCCGAAACTAAAAGCTGCCGGGGCCGAAGGAATTATTGAATATCCACTGAACAAAGTGGTTTACTGAGCACAACTAAGTTATGGGTTCACTGAAGAAACGTCGGAAAGCTAAGATTAACAAACATAAACGCCGCAAGAAGCTTCGGGCTAACCGCCATAAGAAGCGTACCTGGCAGAAGTAAGCGCCTTTCGCGTTTTGCTTTGGTGCAACCCGGCTCAGGTCTCAAGCCGGGTTGCACTTTTTATCCATGCAGACCACGCCAATCATACTCGGGCGTCGATTCTCCATCGCCACAGCTTTGTTTATTGCTGGCTTGGTATTGGGGGGCTGCGCCTATTCGCCTAGCTCGGGCGGTGTTGGGGGGGGATCCTCGCCTCGCAGCAAGTCCAAGTCGTCGCGAGAGCTATTGAACGGCAAGCCGATTTCCCCCGAGGAGGAGCGGAGAGCTGAGGCTCACGCCCAGTTCGGCGCGGGGCTCATCGCGGATCTGCGCGATGAAGACAAGCTCGCGCTCGAGCATTATGAGCGGGCGGTGCAATCGGATCCTTCTCAGGATGGACTCGCTCTCGATGTAGCCCGTCGCCACCTCGTCAACAAGGACTCGGAGAAGGCGATCACCGTGCTGCGGGAAGCCATCGGGGCTGGGGGCTCGGGGGTTTTGTCTGCATTTCTGGCCTCGATTTATGCCAGTCTGGGACGAAACGCGGAAGCGATCGACTCGAACCTGGAGGCCATCAAGCGGTCGCCGTCGTTGTTGATCGGTCATCAAAATCTTTCCCAGCTCTATCTCAAGGAAGGCAAGCCGGAAGAATCCCTGAAGGTGCTGGAGCGAGCCGGGGAGCTCAAGAACCCTACCGCGCAGTACCTGGTGGAATTGGCGGAGCTATGGATCGGGCAGCCTCAGCCCAAACCGGAGACGAAGGCGTTGGTGCGCAAACGCGCGACCGAACTTTTGGATCGGGTGATGGTGATGAAGGACAATCCGGCGATTGTTCAACAGCGGGCGGCCGATGCCTATATGTTGGTAGGCCAGAACGCCAAGGCCATCGACCTTTATCTCAAGCTGGTGGAGAAGTATCCCCAAGCTACCCCGTTGCGCGAACGGTTGGCAGACCTTTTTCTGCAGTCTCGCGATTCCAAGCGTGCCATCGAGCAGATGGAGGCACTGATCAAGGAGGAGCCGAGCCGGTATCCCCAAGCGTACCTGATTTTGGGCAGCCTGGCCTTGCAGGACAACAAGTTCAAGGAAGCGGAGGACTACCTGCGCAAAGCGGTGGTTCTCACCCCCACCTTCGAGCCGGCTTACTATGACTTGGCGATTGCCCAGGTTAATTCCGGCAATGTTCGTGCCGGGTTAGAGACCCTGGACGACGCGCGACGTCGGTTCTCGGAGACTTTCCAGACCGAGTTCCTGTCGGGCCTCGCGCTGGCGCGGATGAAGGATTACTCCAATGCGGTTCGACGCTTCACGACCGCCGAGATCATCGCGCGCACGCGGGAAACCAATCGACTCACCCATTTCTTCTATTTCCAGCTGGGGTCCGCCCATGAACGCAACCAGAGCTACGAGGAATCCGAGAAACACTTCCGCAAGGCCATCGAGATCATGCCGGATTTTGCGGAGGCCTTGAACTACCTCGGCTATATGTGGGTCGAGAAGGGGATCAAACTGGACGAGGCCAAGAAGCTGATCGACCGAGCGGTTCGGCTAGAGCCCAAGAATGGGGCGTTTTTGGACAGTCAGGCCTGGCTCTTCTACAAGCAGGGCAAGCCCAAGGAGGCTCTGGGGCCGATGCTTAAAGCCATCGAAAACACCCCGGAGCCGGATCCCACTCTGTTCGACCATTTGGGGGATATCTATCAAGCGCTGGGAGATGTTCGGCGGGCGATGGAATCCTGGAGAAAATCGCTGAAAATCGAGCCTAACCCAGAGATCCAGAAGAAACTGGATGCCTCGGAGGCCGCTCCCGGGAAATGAGCGCGCGCGCGGCGATTCTAGCGGCATCACCCTGAGCCTCCCATGCGCTATCGTTTTAATCACCACTACACGAGGGAAGAAGCGCGTCGTCTGATTCCGCAGCTCACTCACTGGCTGGACGCCATGGATCGGGCCCGTCATACCCTCGAGCGTTCGGGTCCTCGACTGGAAAAAATGCTGTCCATGGGGTGTGAGACGGGCGGAAGCCTGACCAAGTCCTACCTGAGTGCCTTTTTGGAGATGCGGTCATTGCTGAGGGAGTTCTCCTCGCGTGAGATCATGATCAAGGACCTTGAGCGGGGGCTGGTTGATTTTCCCTCGATCCTGGCCGGCCGCGAAGTTTTTCTGTGTTGGGAGCGTGGCGAGCCCGATGTTGAGCACTGGCACGATTTGGATTCCGGCTACGCGGGTAGGGAGCAGATACAGGAGTGAATGGGATGGGGGGTTCTGGCCCCTTTCCGACCAAAAAAACATTGGAGTTCCCCCCATTTCCCGTACACAATACTTTATCAATGAACATGCAATCGACATCACCCGCCGGGGTGCCTGATTTGAACCGACGTGATTTTCTGCGCCATTCTTCGACGGCGACTTTGGTGGCCGCGGCTGCGGGCGGCGTTTTGACTGCCAGGCAAGCCGGCGCGGCGGATGCCGCTGCGACGGATAAGAAGCCCAATGCGCCGGTCAACATCGGAGTCATCGGGTGCGGCTACTGGGGGCGGGATGTGGTCAAGACGCTTGGGCAGTTGGTTAATGCCAAGGTGTTGGGCGTGGCGGAGCCCTATGAGGCGTTCCTGCGCCGAGCCAAGGATGCGGCTCCGGGAGCTGAAGGCTACGAGGACTATCGGAAGCTGCTCGAGAACAAGGACATCAAGGCAGTCGTGATCGCGACGCCCACGCACGAGCACAAGCAGGTCGTGTTGGATGCCTTGCAGGCCGGCAAGCATGTCTACTGCGAGGCGCCCTTGGCGAACACCATCGATGATGCCCGTGCGATCGCCAAGGCGGCCCAGGATCACTCGGCCCAGGTGTTTCATCCGGGCTTGCAGCATCGGTCGGATCCTCAGCGTCACTTCTTATTGAAGTTTATCCGGAGCGGGGCCACGGGGCGGATGTTCAAGGGACGGTCCCAGTGGCACAAGAAGGAGAGCTGGCGTCGGACTTCTCCGAATCCGGAGCGCGAGCGCGAGCTGAACTGGCGATTGCGGAAAGATGTCTCGCTCGGTTTGGTCGGCGAGATCGGGATTCAGCATTTGGACAACGCCGGCTGGTTTCTGAAGGCCGAGCCGATTGCGATTTCTGGCTACGGTTCCACCCAGCTGTGGAACGACGGACGCGAGGTGCCTGACACTCTCCAAGCCACGGTTGAATATTCGGAACGAATCCTGGTGAACTTCGAGGCCTCCTTGGCGACGTCCTTCGACAGCGATTATGAGACGTACTACGGGACCGACAGTACCGTAATGGTGCGGAAGAACAAAGCGTGGATGTTCCGTGAGGCCGATGCTCCGCTGTTGGGTTGGGAGGTCTATGCCCGCAAGGACGCCTTTTATGGGGAGCTGGGTATTGCCTTGGTAGCCAACGCCACCAAGCTGGCCGCTCAAGGCGAGAAGCCGGCGGAAGAGGCCCCGTATTCCAATACGCCGCTCTATTTCGCGCTGGAGGCTTTCTTGCACAACGTTCACACGATCTCGGATGGGGTGACCGACTTCACCGACAACTTCGACGCGACCGACAAGCAGGCGCTGAAGGAGTACTTGGGAAGCCTGAGCAAGTCTCTCATGCCCGCGGCAACCATCGCGGAAGGCTTCCGCGCCACGGTTCTGGCGATCAAGGCGAACGAGGCTGTGATGGGACAAAAGCGTATCGAACTGCCCGGTCAGATCTTCGTGATTTAAGCCCATCCTAAACCGATTTGAATGAGCCCCTTGGCAGTCCAGTCCAACTGGCTAGATTGTTGATGGCATAAGACCTTAGATCGTCTGAATCCACTTCCCATGAAAACATTGTTTGTTCGAAACTCCGCGCTGGTTCTATCCAGCTTGCTGCTTGGTTTCTCGGCGTCCGCCCAGAGCTTGTCAGTCTATAGAGCCGAAGCGGCCGGCAGCTCCGTCAAGATTGATGGTTCCTCGACCATTCATGACTGGTCGGTCGATGGAAAGATCATCGGGGGCCGATTCGAAATTGATCCGGCTTTTCCCATTATGGGCACGCCAGCTCCGGGCAAGGTCAACGCCAAGGCCAAGGCGACGATCCCGGTCCGTTCGCTGAAGAGCGGCACCGTGCGCATGGATGAAGTCATGCAGGAGCACATGAAGGCCACTGAGTTTCCCAAGATCGATTACGAGCTTTCCGAGATGACCTTGAAGGAAGCTCCCAAAACGGCGGCTGATCCGCTCGTTTTTGACACAGCCGGCAAACTGACGATCTCCGGTGTGACCAAGGATGCGTCCATGGTCGTGACCTGTGATCGCTCCGTGGCCTCAAAGCTCAAGTTCAAGGGCGTGGCCAACCTGAAAATGACGGACTTCGGCATCAAGCCTCCTGCTCCGAGCCTCGCGCTGGGGCTGATCAAGACTGGCGACGATGTGAAAATCACCATCGAATGGGTGACCTCGCAGAAGCCGGAAGCTGCCGGAAAGTAGGTTGTGACCTGAGCGGTAGTGAGTGAGGAGTGACGAGTTGGCGTTGCCGACGACGGCGCTCAGGAAAATCTAACGTTTGCAGCACTCGCCACCCGAGAATCATTAAGGATCGCGTGAGGCAAGGTTGAACGCTTCGGTGACCTCGCTACGCGCTGCTTTACACTGTTAACCTTTATTCCTCCACGAGCCAAAGCGGGCCTCAGTTGCACCGCAGAGACGGCAAGGGGCGCAGAGAGAGCCGTTCCAGAGAAACCTAAGACCGAGGTTTTAACCACGGATTTCTCGGATGACTCGGATGGAAAAGAACCAGTGGGTTTCACTTCCGATCCCTTCAGGATTCTTAATCCGTGGTTCACCCGTTGCTCTCCCTCTCTGCGTTCTTCCCGTCTCTGTGGTGTAAGGCCGCTCGGGCCTGGTTCGGGTTGGCTCGAAGGATTCGTCTCCTTCCGCCTTTGACACGCGTTCGGCGTAACAAGCGTTCCCTCCGCATTCATGACCGTAGGGCACGCTCGCCTCGGCTCCTACATTCCGAACCGTGGGCCGACGTCAGCCTCCCAGGCTCGAGCAACAACAATCCCCCAAAAGGGAGCGGACGCTGGCACCTTCTGCTCGATTGGTACCAGCGCCCGCTTTTGAGTTGAGAGGCCTATGGCCGGCCTCTGGGATATCAATTTAGAACTTCATCTCATCTTTATCGTCCGGCCGGTTTCACCTCCGGAGTTATGAAGGGCACGGAGACCCTGAAGAAGAGCCGTTTGTCGGAGGGTTGCACCAAGTAGCCAGGCCGGGCTTCCGCAATGGCTTTCCATGGCCCGGTCGGCTCATTGGAGGCTTCCAAGATGCCATCCCCTTCGTCGTTCCAGTCGAGGAGGAGCCCTTTCTCGGTCTCGGTCAGTCGGAGTGTCGGAGGGGGTACTACCGGATTCTCGACATCGAAGGATCTGAGCGTGTCGAAATCCTGGTCGCCGTCTACATCGGTCTCGATGAGGATGGTGTATAGCCCGATAGGGTCGGCTTGGACGAACCGGATCGGGATGCGGAAGGACAGGTCAAACGCCGCCGGAGATGGCCCGTTTCCATTGACGATCCAAGGAGTTCCCGGCGGCAAGCCATTCAGGCTGATGCTTTCGGTGTCTGGCTCCATGCCGGGGGCAATGGCTCGCACCCGGACGAGGGCACCATCCGGAAGGCCGCCCAGGCTGACCGGGACATTGACCGTTCCAGCGGTTCCCGGGACTTGGACAATGTCTTCGGTCACAGTGGTGGTGATGGGCCCTGGGTTGATCACCGAGCCTCGGCATACCGTGGGACATCCGTTCCGAGGTAGGATGGTCAGGTTCCATTCGACGACAGACCCGATCGGAACGCTGTTGGTCGGGCGTCCGAGCTTGATGGGGATGTTGGTGCAGGTCGTTGGCGGCAGAACCACGACTCCGCTGTTGGGCTCGGCGATTTGCATGGGGCCGGTGGCCATCCAGGCCACGGTCTGAGGCAGGACGCTGCAATTGCAGATCTTGGCCATCACCGTGACAGATTCGCTGTTGGTGGGAAAACTGACATCCCAGGGGATGATGCACTTGATCTTGCACTTGCCGGCCCGATCGGCGGCATGCAGGCCGCTCACCTCAGCCAGCGTCAACGGCCGACTGAAGATTTCGACCTCATCGATGGCACCCGCGAAGTGATTTTGCGGCACCGGATAGGTGCTGGCTCCGATGTGAAGCCGGGAGTTGTTGGCCAGCGGGGCTGGGATCGCCGCCGCCTGGACGTTCATCTGAACGCCATCCAAGAAGAAGCGAACCAGACCGCCGCCCGATCGACGCACGGTGGTCACGACGTGATGCCACTTGTTGTCGGCCGGAACCAGGACGCCCGAGTTGAAGTCGGTGACGGTCGTTCCAGCCAGAGTCAAGTGCATGATACCTTGGTTGAGGTAGAACTCATATCCACGAGGGTCGGCGGCGCCCGGGAGGCTGCCCATCTTGCTGACGATGGTGCGTCGGCCGCCGGTATCGCGTCGGAGGATCCAGGCATCGATAGAGAGGTCGCTTTGCGCGAGCATGATGGCGGCATAGTTGGGCACCGCCACATAGTCATTGAAGCCATCGAAGCCCAGGCTGTTGAACACCTTCTGTCCCAGCACTGGAACGGGCCCATTGAGGTGCATCCCGCTGGGCGCCCCGTTGATCGCGTTGAACGCCACCACCCCGGCAGGTTCATCGAATGGCGTCCAGAGGACCATGTTACCCGGAGGAGTCATGCACGGCAGGCCCGGCCGGACGATCACGTTGAATTCGCAGCAAACCCGACGCTGACAGCGGTCGATCACGCAGCAGACCACTTTGTTGGTGCCCACGGGGAAGAAGGATCCCGAAGGGGGATCGCAGCGCAGCACATAGTTCTCGAGCCCCGTGTCCCCGATTATCGTTGGCCTGGGGAAGTGAACGATCTGGCCCTCGTTACACGTCTCGATCACGATGTCCTCCGGGCAGCGAATCCCCAGCCGCGGCTGTTCCTTTACCGTCACCGTGAATTTGCATTCGGTTCGTCCGCATTGGTTGGTGGCGATGCAGGTGACGATGTTCACTCCCGGTTTGAAGCAGGTTCCAGAGGGTGGATCACACTGGATGAGCTTCCCGTTTACCACGACCGGGTCGGGGTAATTCACTATTGCGCAGTCTTCGCACGTTTCCACCACGATGTCCTGCGGGCAGCGGATTTCGGGCTTGGCCCCGCCCGGACGGACCGTCACGGTGAATTTGCACTCTGTGCGGCTGCATTCGTTGGTGGCGACGCATCGAACGATGGTCACTCCGGGTTTGAAGCACGTTCCCGACGGAGGATCACACTCGACCAGCTTTCCATTGACCACGATAGGGTCTGGATATCGGACAATCGCGCAGTCTTCACAGGTTTCGACGACGATGTCCTGGGGGCAGCGGATCTGCACAGCGGGTTTCTCGAGCACGGTGATCGTGAAGCGGCAGACTTCCTTGGCGCACGCGTTGGTGGCGACGCAGGTCACGACGTGGACCCCAGGCTTAAAGCACGTGCCCGACGGGGGATCACAGAAGGCCAGAGCTCCGTTGACGACCACCGGCGCGGGGTAGGTGACTTTTTCGCAGGGATCGCAGGTGGTTACCACGATCGGTTCGGGGCAGCGGATTTTCGGGGGTTCCGCTTGTTCGGCACGGACGTGGACCACGAATTCGCAGGTGGCGGTGCGGCCACAGTCATCCTTGGCGATGCAAACAATCACGTGATCGCCCACCGGCAGACAAGTGCCGGGCGCGGGTTTGCATTCCACCAGGGTTCCGTTCACGACGGAAGGTGCGGGGTATCGGATGGGGATGCAGTTGGTCTCACACGGAATCGTCACCACGATGGGGTTGGTGGGACAGACGATTCGGACGGGGGGTGCTTCACGAACGACAATTTTGAACTCGCAGCGCGTGGCATTTTGACATCGGTCGAATGCGGTGCAGACGACGGTGTGCACCCCGCACGGGAAGAAACTGCCCGAGGGTGGGTTGCAGGTGACGGCGACCGACCCGCTGTTGTCGGACGCGATGGGGGATGGGTAGTTCACGATGGCGCCACAGGCTCCGGTTACACTCTGGCACGCGATCACCACCATATCCTGAGGGCACTCGATTTTAGGGGCTTCCTTGTCTTGGATGACCGTGATGGTGAATTCGCATTTGCCGACCTCTTTCCTGTTAACGCGAACGATGCAGTTTACCTTGTGAATCCCTACGGCGAATTCACCTGGAGGAGGATCGCATTCAAACGTTACATCGAGCAAGGCGGGGGGAACGTTCGGGCAGGTATAAACGATCTCGAACGGGTAGTTTCGGAGGGAGGCGGTTCGGTCGCAGGTGTAGAGGGTGAGATTAGTGGGGCAAGTGATCTCGACACACTCGGCTTTGATGACTTCGGCGATGGCGGTGATCTGCGCCCATCCTTGGGAAGGGAGAGCGACGGCGAGCAGCAGCCCTAGGATGAGCCACTGAAGGCGGTTCCAGGGAGTCTGGGAGGCGCTGGTCGGACCTGGTATCCGGGGGCAGCGACATGGACAGGAAGGGTCGTTGTTTTGCATAATGGTTTTGGTTGAGGATCAGAGTTTCATACCCTTCTACGAGTTCTTGCAATGACTCTTACAGTCGGAGATGGGAGCGATTCCTGGCCTCATTTTGTCATTGAGCTGGCAGCCCGCGGCTAGGACCATGATCTTATGGCGTTGGCGAAGCGTGCGACACTTGATCCGAGGCATTCAGATCCCAGGACCGTACCCCTGACTGGGGCGGTGTCGCCTGTCGATTCCCCTCTGGATGAACCGGCGCTGTGGAGGTCTCAAGGTGCAGAATGGAGGCAACTGTTCGGTAGTTTTCATCGGATGGGAGTCAGCTTTGAGTGGCATGACTTTGTGCTGAGCGAGCGTATCGACTGGGCACGGAGTTTTCACCCGGGTTCGTTGGAGATCTGCCTGAACCTGAGCGGGAAGGGATGGGTCGCGGACCGCCAGCGACGCATTGAGTTTGAAGAGCAGACGGTGGGGTATTACTTTTCGGGGGACGGGAAGTTAGAGGCAGCACGTGAGCCGGGGGAGGTTCATCGATTCATCACCATCGAGTTCTCGTCCCGGTTTTTGTCCGAGCAGCTGGGAGGGCAAGTGGGAGGGCTGGCAGGGCTGGTGGTGGACGTCGTGAAATCGCAGCGGACAGACTCGGCCGTCGGCCCTTCCCGTCGAATGACGAGCGGACAACTGGAGATAGTCCGGAGTCTTCAACGCCCCCCGGTGTACGCTGCCGCCCAGGAGGTTTGGTATCGAGGCAAGGCGCTGGAGTTGGCCGCGGCATTTTTATATGAGCCGCCGCCGGAGGCTGAGCTGTTCTGTCATCGCCAGCAACACGTCGCATCGGAACGTGTTGGTCGGGTGGTGGAACTGCTGCGTGCCGGGATGGCTGAACCCCTGTCCTTAGAACGGATCGCCAAAGCCGTGGGCTGCAGTCAGTTCTATCTGAGCCGTACGTTCTCGCGGGAAACGGGAATGACCATTCCCCAGTATCTTCGGAAGCTCCGTATGGAGAAAGCGGCCGAGTTGCTCAAGAGCGGGAAGTACAACGTTACTGAGGCCGCTTTGGAGGTGGGGTACAACAGCCTGAGCCACTTCAGTCACACCTTTCATCAGACCTTCGGGTGCTGCCCCGGTTTGTTCCCAGCTGTGAAGCCGCCGGCTCGGTAGTTGGGGGGGGCGAAACCCTGAAAGCCGTGCCACCCGTCGGCCAATGGACTGACGAACTGATTAGGTTAGTTAAGTCGGGTGACGCAAATCGCAGACGCCGGTGGCATCACTGCGTGATGCTCCGTAATTTTAACAGTTCCGGGGGTGCGAGCACCCCCGGCTTATGTCTGTGAACCCGGTGGGTTCTAGCCACTGCTGTAGAGTTGTGAAGTGATCCGTGAAGGAAGTGGCGTAACGGGAGGGATGAGCCCGGTGTGCGGTGGAGGGGGACAGGTCGCCCGACACAGAACTCAGGTCCTCAAAGTGGTCTGGGAGGACTCTTCTTTGATGCCCGTGGTTGGAGGCAGTCGCAGTGGGGTTTCGAGCGGGGGAATGATCTCCGCTTCTTTTCCCTCAATGGCGCCACCGAGCTGTTTGAGTCGCTCCGCGCTCGGGCGGACCTGGCGTTCGTAGCTGCCGACGGCCTGATTGTAGGCGTTGGTGGCTTTTTCGAGTCCGTCGCGGACCCGCTCAAAGTGCTCGATAAACTTGCAGACCCTTCCGTAGAGCTCCTGGGCGGCGGTGGCGATGTCGCGAGCGTTCTGGGTCTGAGCATGATGCTGCCAGCTCACGCTGACGGAGCGGAGGATGGCCAGGAGCGAGGAGGGAGTGGCCAGCAGGATCCGACGATTCTGAGCCCAAATCATCAGCTCTCGATCGCCTTCCAAGGCGGCACTGAAAAGCGATTCCGCCGGTAGAAACAGCACGACGAAATCCAACGAGTTCTCGAATTTGGCTGGGTAGTCCCTTTCGGCTAGGGCCTTGATGGTTTGCTTGAGGCGGTTGGCATGTTCGGCCAACGCTTCACTGCGGCTAACCTCGTCGGCGCTCTCCAATCCGTTGAGAAATTCGAGGTCGGGAACCTTGGCATCGACGATGATGACGCGCTCGCCCGGGAGGTGGATCAACAGGTCCGGCTTGCTGTCATCCGACTGGGCCTGCTCGGTGAAGTCGCAGTGCGTGCTCATCCCCGCTGCCTCGACGACCCGGCGAAGGGTTTCTTCACCCCATCGGCCTCGCGCCTGGTTGGAACTCAGCACACGTCGAAGTTGGGAGGTCTCGCTCGAGAGCGAATGGCTCTGCTGGGTGAGGCTTTCGAGTTGTTTCCGGATTTCGCCCAACAGATTGGATTGGGAGGACTCGGCCGTCTGTAATCGCTGCTGGTAGCTGTGCAGCTGTTCCTCCAACGGCTTTACCAGGGTGGCGATCGATTGCTGGCGCTGGGAGAGGTCCCCTTTGGAGGCCTCGGCGAACTTGGCAAACGTTTCGTTGGCGAGCCGCAAAAACTCGGGTTGGACCTGACGCAGGGCATCGCTGCTCAAGGCCTTAAATGCCTCGCGGAGATCGGCGAGCGCGCGGTTCTGCCCCTCGCGCAGGAGCCCTTGCTCCTGCTCATGCTGCACTTTCTGTTCGGCCAGTTGGTGGACGGCGGCCTGCGCCTCGGCGCGCGCGGTCGCCGCGGACTCGGAGGTTTTCCGAAGCTCATCGCGCAGGAGCTCCTGCGCTGAACGGCTTTGGACAAGCTCGACCTGGGCCGCCTCGAGTTGGAGCAGCGCGGATCGTTGGGTGGCTTCGAGGCTGGCGGCGGTGGTCTGGGACTGCGTGAGCTGATCGCGCGTCGCCGCCAAGCTTTGCTGGGCCTGAGTTGCCTGCTGCCGCAACTCTTCCTCCAGGCGATCGTCCCGCTGCGCCTTGGGCAGGGAACTGCTGCGGATGAACCATCCGATGGTCCCTCCTAGAACGACACCCACTAGCAGATAGACGAGCGACATCATGATCGAGGGACAACAGAATCTCCGGGTGCGCTCAGTAGTGGGCGATGACTTCGATCTCCACTTGGGCTCCTCGGGGAAGCGCCGCGACCTGAACGGTGGAGCGGGCGGGGAAGTCGGCCGTGAAGTAGCGGCTGTAAACCTCGTTCATCCCCGCAAAGTCGGTTAGGTTGGTCATGAAGACGGTGGTCTTGACGACGTTGGCAAAGCTCAGGTGTTGGTCGGCCAGTATCAGCCGGACGTTGTCCAAGACCCGTTCCGTCTGGCCCTTGATGTCCGGCGGGAAGGGGGCCTGTGGGTGTTGAGGATCGATCGGTATCTGGCCCGCGCAGAACAGCAGGTCTCCGACCCGCACGCCGTGGTTGTAAGGTCCCAGCGCTGGGGCAGCCTGGGCTGGCTTGATGATAGTCTTGGTTGGCATGGGATGCTGGAACGCGTTTACTTCTTCTCTTCGTACCAGGCCATTTGGATATTCTCCAGGACCTTTTCGTTTGATTTGTCCGGCGCATCCCCAAAGTCCTCCAGCTCGCAGACCATTTTATGCAGCTTCGGGAAGCTGAGCTTCAGGGGGTCTTGATCGGGATACTTGTCCATCAACGCCCAGGCAATCTCTTCGAAATCCTTCCAGGTTAGTTTCATGGCCAAGCGTTTAGAGGAAATCGGCCACTGACACCATCTGAAAATCTGCGGCCTGCTAGGGAAGCGGCTCGCGGGTCAACCCGTTGGTATCGCGCAGGCTCTCGCGCGTTAAGGATGACCACGCGTTGAGGGTTCGGGTGCGACGGTTTGCGAAGAACCAGCGCGCCCACTCTTCCCACAGCCGGTCAGGACTCTCGCGGAGAGGGGGCTGAGAGAGGCGTTCGCGCAGTCGGATAAGGCTGTCCATAGCCACCGGCAAGGGTCGCCGGTCCGCGTCGAACGCCTGGCCGGCCACAGCCTCCGCGAGGTCGGCCAGCCAGGAGGGAACGCGGTAAGGCAGCCGGGGCACCTCGATCAAACGTGCACTACGATCCGCGAAGAGGCAGAGCACGACCTGCTCGTCGGGGCTTAGCCTCGCGTCGTCTGGCTGACTGATGAATGGCTTTTTCCAGATGCCGCCACCGAGCGGTTCCGTCAAGGGAAGGCCGGTCCGGGTATCCCACACTCTCAGCGTTCCAGCCCAAGTCGTGGTGATGGCTCGAGTTCCGTCCCGAGTCAGGAAAGCCGACCAAACCTGGTCTTCATGACGCAGCGGCTCGGCCAACAGGCGTCCGGTTGGCACTTCCCAGAGTCGGGCGGTTCGATCGCTGGAGTACGTGATCAGCTTGGTTTCGTCCTGGCTGAACTGGGCTCCGAGCACGAAGTGATCGTGCGAAAGCACTGCCAGGGGCTGTTCAAAGGCATCGACCTTCCAAAGCCGCGCAGTATGGTCGTCCGAGGTGGTGATGACGTGTTTGCCGGAGGGGCTGAAGTCCGCCCAGCGCACCACCTTTCCATGCTGGAAGCGCCCAATCAGCTTGGGTGGCGACAAGGATCGGAGTTCAGCTCGACCGAATTCCAGCGCCACCAGCACCTCCTTCTGGCTCGGCGACAGCCGTGCTGAGCAGATGGAGCTGGCACGAGCAGTCTCGGAACCTGAAAACACCACTTCGGTTCCGACGTTGGTGTGGCGCAGGTCGCTCCAAGTGACTTTTCCGCTCCAGGAGGCGGCGAGCAGGTATTGGGAGTCCCGACTGAACTGGGCGCTGGTCATTCGCTTGCCGTGGGGAAGCGGGCCGACGAGGCGAAGGCCCGTCCGCACATCGATGACATGGGCTGAGTTGCCCTCACGAACTTCCATGCGTTGGACGAACTTGGCTCCTTCAATCGCTGCGACGCGGGATGAGTCGGGGCTGAAGTGGACGCTATGCAGGGGCTCGACATCGAGAGGTAACTCGTGGATCAGTCGGGCCTCCGCGGCATTCCAGAGGCGCAGCTGATTGTCGTTGGCTACCGTGGCCACGCTTCGGCCATCCGGACTGAAGCTCGCGTGCAGGATCGCGGAGGGATGGGGCAGGGGGACGGAAAGGCTACGTCCTTCATCGATATCCCACAGCCGAACAAAGCCATCTTCACAGACCGTGAGCAGTGACCGGGAGTCGGGAAGGATCTCCGCCCCCAGGACTCCGGCGGGGTGTGAAAGAGGTTCGGTGAGGGGCAGATTATTGGAGAGGTCCCACACCCGGGCGGTTCGATCGTCCGAGGTTGTGCACAGGAGCCGGCTATCTCGACTGAACTCCACACTGGAGATCGGGGCGGCGTGGCGGAAAGGGCCGGCGATGAATTTGAAGGTGTCTACGTCCAGGATACTGACGGTCTCATAGCCCTCCGCTTGCGCGGCGATCCGTTTCCCATCGGGGCTCCAGGCCACCTGGCTCAACTCGGATGGCAGCTGAGCCTCGCGCACGATCTCGGGCTCGGGCGTTCCCAAATCCCACAGCCTTATCGAGCCGTCCAGGTAGGAAATTGTGACGATCTTCCGGCCATCCGGACTGAACCGGGCGCGCGAAATGTTTTGGCTGTTGCGAAGCTCGCGGACCCCCTTTCCCGTCCGCCAACTCCAGAGCTTGACGGGGTCAACACCTCCGCAGGTCGCTATTTGACTACCGTCGGGGCTGAACTCGGCGAAGCGGCTTCCGCTGGTTTCCGAACGAAGGGTCTGAATCAGATCTCCGGTAGAAGACTTCCAGATGCGGGGCGATCCTTCCTCCCCTATGGTGAGGAGGAACTGATTGTCTGGACTATAGCGTGCGACGAGGATGCTCGACGAGTGGGGCAGCGGCTGGCGAACCGCGTGACCGTCCCGGGTGTTGAAGAATACCGCGTGTCCATCGGCGGTCGCCATCACGGCCTCGTCCCCGGATTGGTTGAGGTGCAGGGAGCGCACGCCTCCGCGTGACACTTGGGTCGAGTACAGCGGAAGCGCGAAGTTGCGATGGTTCAGCAGCGACACAATGCGGGAGCCGGCGACGTAGTTACTGGAGGATTGGCGGACCAGATGGGCAAACAGCGCGAGGGCGTGGCTGGGACGCCCAGCGCCAAGTTGTCGGTCGGCGTCCTCGACCAGCAGTCGGGCCGACACCGCCTCGGCCCGCCGCTGCTGTTGAATCGAGAAGTCCCGCTCCAGGCGAAGATTCTGGGCGGCTCTGGATCGCTCTGCCACGAAGCCAGCTGCGCCCACGACACACACGACGATCAGCGCTGCCAGCGCCGGGTTGCGCCTTGTCCATTTGAGGGTTCTTTCGATCCAAGTGGTGGGGCGCGCCGTGATGGGCTCGTGGTTCAGCCATCGTTGCAGATCGTGGGCCAGCTCTTGCGCGGTGCCATAGCGATGCTTGGGGTCTTTGGAGAGACATTTCAGGCAGATCGTGTCGAGATCTGCCGGGATCCGGGAATCCAGGATGGAGGGCCTCGGAGCGTCGGTCTCCAGCACGCGACGCACTGTCTCATAGGTGGTCGGCCCCGAAAACGGGGGGCTGCCCGTCAGGGCTTCGAAAAGGATGGCGCCGAGACCGTAGGTATCGGTCGCGGTAGTGGCCCTGGCAGTTCCGCCGGAGGCCTGTTCGGGAGCCATGTAGGATGGCGTTCCTAGAGTGGCGAGAGTGCTGGTGACGGTGCTGTCGTGCTCCATCAATCTCGCGAGGCCGAAGTCGGTCAAGTGAGGTTCGCCGTCTTGGTCGATCAATACATTGCCTGGCTTTAAATCGCGATGAAGGACTCCGCGCTGATGCGCGTAGTGAACGGCTCCGGCGATTTTGATGACCAGTTTGGCCGCGGCCTCCGGGGTGTACGTCCGCGCGGCCGCCGCCTGATCCAAGGACCGGCCTTCGACGAGGCGCATGGCCAGAAAGGCCTGGCCCTCGATTTCGCCGCTTTCGAAGACGGACACAATGTTGGGGTGTTCCAAGGAGGCTGCCGCCCGCGCCTCGATGCGAAACCGCTCCGCGAAGTCGGGTCCTGCCACCTCCCGGGAATGAATCAGCTTCAAAGCGACGAGCCGATCCAACTGAGCCTGGCGAGCCTTGTAGACGACACCCATTCCGCCCTGTCCGATGCGCTCAAGGAGCTCGAATTCACCGAGGATTTTAACCAGAGGCACCGGCTGATCCGGAGGCATGGACGGCGCAGGCTCATCAGGGTCGCTCGCCAGAACCGATTCCACCAGGCAGGCGGAGCACAGGCCTTCGGTGCTGGCTGCACCGAGGGTTGCACCGCAGATAGGGCACCGGCTGCTGGAATCGCGTGTCATACGCATCGGTCACTGGTTTCTAACGGAAACCGAGGCAAAGGTTTCGCCCTCGACGTGGAACATACCGGCTCAGCCTTCACGTAGGGCCCGAAGCAGATGCCTCATTTCGTCGTCCACCTCAGCCGCATCGTCGATGGTTTCGGCGATCTCGGCGCGAAACACATCGCGGAAGCGTAACCGCAACCGGTGCACCGCGGACTTGATGGCGGGCTCCGACATGCCCAGCCGGGCGGCTGCGTCGGCGAGGGGAAGGTCGCTTCGTTCGCCCAGGAGGAATACTTTCAGCACGTCGAATCGTTTGACCTGCCCGGCGACATCGAATTCGGCGCGCAGAACGCCGAACACCCGATCCAGTATTGTCCGGGCCCAGCGACGGTCAAAGAGCAGGTCGGGCGAGGCCTCCACAGCTGCTTCCAGTTCATAGCGATCTTCTGACTCCAGGCTATCCAACGAGATGGTTTTTTGGCCACGCCCCCGCTTGTGGGCGTTCTGTTTTTCCCACTCGTGACTGAGGTAGTGATTGGCCGAAGCGAGTAGGAAGGAGCGGAATCGGCCGCGAGAGGCATCCGCCCGCTCCAGTCGGTTCTTGCCCAGCAACTCTTCGAAGAAGCCTTGGGTGAGATCCTGGGCTTCTTCAGGACCGTGCCCCCGGCGTCGAATGTGAGCATACACCGGAAACCAATAGCTGCGGCACAAGAGCTCCAGGGCTTTGGCTGAGGCTTCCGATGGTTTGCCCCCAGCGGCCTTTACCAGGCTCCAATGGGTAGTTCGGAACGAGGCCTGGCCGCGCGGTTCGGCATTCGCACTGGATTCGGAGACAGGCATCGTTTGAAGAAGGTAGCACTCACGCAAGCTAGCGGAAAGCCGATTTGAGAGGCGGGCGTGCGCGGGGGTCCGATGGGAAGTGGGGGAGATTCAGTTTGAACTCAGCGGGTGATTCCGTGCGATGGTGCGGGCTTTCAGCCCTCAGCGTGTGTGGGGTGACGAAACCTGGGGTTGTCACCCCCGGCGGGGGGGGGACAGGGCCGGTGGCCCGCAGGCTCAAACCCCAGTGATTAATCCGGTAGGAATCTGGGATTAAGGTTCCGGGCTGAATTTGGTGTTAGGTCGGAAGCTCGTGGCGCTGAAGCACCAAGGGTGCGTGCTATCCCAGCCTGGGGTGACAACCCCAGGTAACGACCCCCTCCCATCAAGGGCTGAAAGCCCGGCATAAGGCCGCCGAGTCCGTCAGGACTTCACCACCTTTCTCACCCACCTTTAATCCCACCCCGTGTGCGGGGGTCCGATGGGAAGTGGGTTATTTGTAGGTCGCGCTCCGTCCCCATCGCTCCTGCATCTCGGCTGGAGTGAGGTTTTCAATGCGCTGCGAGAGCATCCATTCAAAACCGAAGGGATCCCGCAGGTTGGCGCAACGATACCCATAAAACTGATTGGCAGGGGCGCGAAGGATGGTACTTCCGCTGCGAACCGCCGCTTGCACCACCGCATCCACGTCGGCCACTCCCAGAGAGAGTTGGACCGAGGGGGGCGGAGTCCCCTCGAAGGATGGCTGGGGTTCGGAGCTTTGAGTCAGCATCAGCACGCTATCCCCGATTTGCAGTTCGGCGTGGGCGATGCGGCCGGACTTGGGATCGGTGAGTCGATACCGTTCCTTGGCGCCGTAGACAGCGACATAAAATCCAAGGGCCTCGGCGGCATTGACCACACGGAGCACCGGGCTGAGCGTGGGTAACGGGAGTGGTTCGGGCGTCATGTCAGAATTTTTCGGATGACCTGCCCGTGGACATCGGTCAAACGCATGTCGCGACCTCCGAAACGGTAGGTGAGGTGTTCGTGATTGAGGCCGAGTTGATGCAGGATTGTGGCGTGGATGTCGTGGATGTTGACGGGATTTTCGACGGCGCTCATGCCCATCTCGTCGGTGGTCCCGAACGTCATTCCCCCGCGTATTCCGCCTCCAGTCATCCAGATGGTATAGCCGCTCACATGGTGGTCTCTTCCATCCTTGCCGCTGCTATGAGGGGTGCGGCCCATCTCCCCGGCCCATACCACCAATGTTTGGTCGAGCAGCCCGCGGGCCTTGAGGTCGGCCACCAGCGCGCTGACCGGCTGATCTGTGATGCGGGCATTCTCTTCGTGTCTCAGCTTGAGTTCGCCATGTTGATCCCAAGGCGCGTTGTTGCTGTGGGTCAGCGGGCAAGTGACCTCCACGAATCGCACCCCCGATTCGATCAGCCGTCGGGCTCGAAGGCATTGAGTGGCGTAGAAGCGATCGAACTCATTCGAGCGGTCGACGCCGTAGAGCCGCTGGACGGACTGTGGTTCTCGGCTGATGTCACAGAGCTGCGGCACGCTGAGCTGCATCTCCGCGGCCGTCTCGTAGTTTTGAATGGCGGCCTCGAGAGACTCCTCGGTCTGCTTGGATTTGCCCGAAGCCCGGTTCTGCTCCTGTAAAAACTCGAGCTTCGCTCGCTGGATCGCGATGGGGTCGGCGGGCTGAATGTTGTCCACGGGCGTGCCGCGGGCGCGAACGAGCGTGGCCTGGTGGGTGGCGGGGAGGAAGGCGCTGGCGAAGTTCTGGAATCCGCCGTTAGGAATCCAGTCATTGTTCAGCAGCACATAGCCGGGAAGCTGTGCGTTCTCCGTCCCGAGCCCATAGGAAACCCAGGATCCCATGCTGGGCGCGGCCCCTATGGATCGGCCGGTATGAAGGAGGAGGGATTGAGCTCCGTGCAGCGGGGTCTCACCGACCACGGATCGCACCACACACAGATCGTCCGCGATCTGGGCCATGTGCGGGAAGAGGTCGCTGACCCACAACCCAGATTGGCCCCGCTGTCGGAACTCCCAGAGGGAGCCCAGCCATTTGCGTCCGGCGCTGGTGGCTTGCGACAAGGTATCGGCTCGCCACTTCGCCGGCTCGCCGTTGCGGCGGGTGAGCTCCGGCTTGGGATCAAAGGTGTCTATGTGCGACACGCCGCCGTCCATGAACAGAAAAATCACCTGCTTAGCCCGCGGGGCGAAGTGGGTCCTCGTGGTCTCTGCGGTTCCGGAGAGGGCGTGCTGGGTTGCCAGTCCTCCGAACGCCAGCGATCCGAAGCCCATGCTGGATCGGCGCAGGAAGTCCCGGCGGCTGAGTGCCGGGGTTTGCTTACCGGGACATCGGGGCGCGGAGGATCGCTGCGGTTCAATAGACATGAATAAACTCCGTTAAATTGAACAGGGCGTGGACGACATCCTGCCAGACCGGCTGGCTGGACGGCAGGTCGGAAGGGTTCACCCCGCGCAGCTCCGCCGAGCGCTCAGCCAGGCGGAGCAGGCGATCGGCCTCTTCTGGATGAGCTGGTCGGCCCAGCGCCTTGAAAAGGAGCGCCTGCACCTGCAGGCGGGTATCCGACTGGGCTTCCCGGGAAATCCGGGCGCCCCACTGCCTGGCCATGGTCTGGACGAAGGGGTCGTTGAGCAGCGCCAGCGCCTGGTCCGGGACCTGGGTGGTATCCCGTCGGCCCGCGGTGAGCTTGGGAATCGGCTGGTTGAAGAGCGCCAGGAACCTCGGCGGTTCCATCAGGGTCATTTTGGTGTAGAGGCTCCGGCGTCCCAATCCATCCAGGGGACCGCTGAACAGTCTCTTGGCGGGGTCTTGCGCGGTGCGGTAGGGATCGATGGGCGGCCCATACAGGCGCGGGTCCAAACTCCCGGCCACGGCGAGCAGGTTGTCGCGTATCGCCTCGGCCTCGAGGCGCAGCGCCGGCCGATGATGCCACAGCCGGTTTTCCGGGTCGACGACCAGCGCTCGCTCCGCGGGACGGGAGCTTTGTTGCCAGGTCGCCGAGGTGACCAAGAGGGTGATCAGTCGTTTGAGCGACCAGCCTTCTTGCATGAATCGAAGCGCCAAGGCATCGAGCAGCTCTGGATGCGAAGGCTTTTCCCCCAAATGACCGAAGTCGTCGGGTGTGCGGACCAAGCCCTCTCCAAAGAGATGGTGCCAGACTCGGTTGACGAAGACGCGCGCGGTGAGCGGGTTGCTGTCCTCGGTCATGCTGCGGGCCAGTTCCAGCCGGCCGCTGCTCTGTGCTGTGTTTTTTGGGGGGGAAGGCTGCGTCAAGAAGCGGATGTTGCCGCGCGGCACGGTTTCCCCGAGTTCGGTGTACGATCCTCGAACTCCAAGACGCTCGTCCCGCGCCTCCGCCCACTCCTCGGCCGATCCGATCGTCGTGTCGGTTTGGATCTTTTTTTCGACCCGACGGTAAAGCTCGACCTCGCGGTCCAGGCTTGCGTCCGCGGAGAGAGCTTGGGGGAGCCACTGTAGCTGCAACGCTTCGTTGATCAACTGCACATCGTCCGCAGTGCAGGAGCCCTGGCTCCAGGCATGGACGGCGGTCAGGATCAGATCGGCGAAACGGTTCGTCCAGTCGGCCTTGGAGTCGAACAACGGGAGAAATCGCTGGAGATCGTTTTGTGGACCGTGACCGGCGGCGTGCTGGTAGATCCGGGTGGCACCGAACCAGGATCGTTCATCAGTCGCATCGGATTCCTGGAAGCCGCCGTAGGCAGTGCGCGGCGGGAAGTAGTTGTTCAAGGACTTCGTAGCCAGTTCCAGGTAGGAGCGTCGTGGAACCTTGTCCATCCCGCCTTCCAAGGTGTCGAATTGACCGGCGGTCCAGGTTTTCCAGATCGGGTACGGCGCGTCTAGAAACTGCATCCGCTCCGAGTGAAACGCTTGATCAACGATCATGGCATGGGCCGCAAACGCGCCGGCGGCCAGCTCCATGGAGAACGTCTGTATCGAACCCGGTTCGAAAAGGGGGCTGCGGAGCGCTCCTGCCAGGCGGGGGCTCCAAACATGGGACCATCGTCCGGCGGGGAGCAGGTGACGGACGGCCTCATTCCCGTCTTCTCGGATGACCAACTCCCCGTGGTTCACCAGGCCGTGCTTCATGCCTAGACCTTCCCAGCGCCACCCGTTCTCACCGGCCTCCTGAGTGAAGTCGGCGAGCAGTCGAAGATTTTCCTGATTCGCTTTCTGCCGACGCCGGTGCTCGGTCAGGAAGGCTTCGCGGGTGGGAGCCTGGGTGGAGAAGCTCAACCAGGCATCGCGCAGTGTCTCTGGAAACCGTTGCGGCGGGGAGTTGGTCGAGTAGGTCCTGGCGAGCGCGCTCATTAAGCCGGGACGCGAACTCGACCACAGGCCGGCGAGGGCGATCCGGATTCGTTCTTTGATTTCCCGAAGCTGGGAGAGAGTTGCCAGATTAGGGTCCACCACGTCCAGGCAGCGCACGCTCCAGCGCGTGCTCATGAAGATGCCGGCGAGGGAGTAGAAGTCGCGCTGGCCGACGGCATCCAGCTTGTGATCGTGGCACTGGGCGCAGGCGACCGTGGTGCCGAGGAATCCCTTCCCAACGGTGTCGATCATGTTCGCGACGGCCTCCTGCGTGACGCCTTCGGCCGCGGCATTGTCGCCGTGCCGACGCTCACCGAGTCGGAGCGCCATGGGACCGATCAGCGCTTCGTTGAACTTTCCGCTCGCATCCAGCCGGGGCGCGATCAGGTCCCCGGCCAATTGTTCCAGCAGGAGTTGCTTGATCGGAACATCCGCATTGAAGGCCCGGGTGAGGTAGTCTCGGTAGCGCCAGGCATTTTTCGCCGGCGCGTCCCATTCGTAACCGTGGGTATCGGAATAGTGGACCACGTCCATCCAGTGGCGAGCCCAGTGTTCGCCAAAGTGGGGGCTGGCCATCAGGGATTGAATGAGGGTGTCCAGCGATCGAGGCGACTCATCGTGCAGGAAACCATCGAGCGTTGACGGGGCGGGAGGGAGGCCGGTGAGCGCAAAACTGAGCCGGCGGGCGAGGGTGGGGCGGTCGGCGGCGGCTGACGGCTTGATCCCCTGTTGCTCCAGTCGGGACAAGATGAACGCATCCACAAAGTTTCTGACCCAGGCGCGGTCCTGGACGGGCGGGACGGTGTGAGAGAGCAGGGGTTGGAGACTCCACCATTGCAAGCGCGCCTGGTATGCGCTTTCCCAGGCTGGGCCTGGTGTGTCTGCGCCTCGCAGAAACGAGACCAGAACGGTCGTTGTCAGCCAGGCGAGAATGACACCGCGCAGATTCATGCGTTGGGGGAAAGAGTGCCTGGGAGAATTACCAGGGTCGAGGTTAACTTGGGGTGTGATTAGAAGTGGGTGAGACGGAGTTTGAATTCAGCGGGTCATTCTCTGTGATGGTACGGGCTTTCAGCCCTCGGCGCGTGTGGGGTGACGAGACCTGGGGTTGTCACCCCAGGCTGGGATGGTGCTGGGCCTTTGGCCCGCGGGCTTGAACCTCGGTGATGATTCCCTTAGGAATGTGGGAGTAGGGTTCTGTGCTGCATTTGGTATTGGGTCGGAAGCTCGTCGCGCCTGAGCACCAACGGTGCGTCCTATCCCAGCCTGGGGTGACAACCCCAGGCAAACATCCCCCCCTTCCTGTCAAGGGCTGAAAGCCCGGCATGAGTCCGTCAAGACCGTCGCGACATCACCCACCCCTAACCACGCCCACTCCCCCGGGTGTAATCACACCCCTGGCCACCCCCCTCCACCCAAGGTTTGACTTTTGGGGGGTACGCTGACTTAGTGTTCGCCATGATCTTTTCTCGTTTAGGATGCTTTTGTGTGGCTCTTTATCTGGGCCTGACTGGACTGGTCAATGCGGCTGAGGCTCCGGCTTCCTTTAAGGTGGGGGAGTTTGAGTTTAAACGCCCTGAGAAGTGGTCCTGGGTTGAGCCGACCTCCCCGATGCGGAAGGCGACGCTGAAAGTAGCCAGCGCCGATGGCAAGGACTCAGCTGAAGTTGTCTTTTTCCACTTTGGACCCGGCAACGGTGGCGGAACCCAGGCCAATGTAGATCGCTGGCTTGGACAGTTTCAGGAAGGTCGCGAGAAAATCCAAGCCAAGGTGGAGGAATCCAAGGTCGGGGGGCGGAGCGTGACTTTCGTGCAAGCGCAGGGAACTTATCTCAGCGGAATGCCGGGCGGTCCCAAGACCGCTCTCGCGGGCACCATGCTGAAGGGCGCCATTGTGGAGAGTTCCGAAGGGAGCGTATTCATTCGCATGACCGGGCCGGTGGCATTCGTCAGCGGTCTCGACGCCGCCTTTCGTGGGATGGTCGAATCTCCACTCAAGAAGTAACCCTAAGGGTCGCGAGTCATGCCATCGATGAAGAGCGCCTTCTGGAGGCGATCCGCCGCGGCTTGACGAGCAAGAAAGACGGTTTGGCCCGGCTCATCCGCCGGGTTTCTTGGCCCGGCGGCGGCGCCCTTGGCGGAGGCGTCCGTCTCATGGTCCGGCGGGATGGACCCGAGTTCGTGTTTTGCCTGGACGAAGGTCTTCTCGAGAATGGTTTCGATGGCGGTTCGGTTCAGCCTTCGAAACCGACGCAGGCAGGCGTCGGAGGGGAGATTCGTCCCGAAGGAGGCCCTCAGTTCCTGATCCTGCAGCATCGCCACCTCGATCTCACGGCAGCTATAGATCCCCTTAGCGTAACAGTAGGAGACGATGGCTAGCAGAGTCTCGGCGGAAATCATTCCGGCATCTTTGGGCAGCAGCAAGCGAGCCGACTCGCTGGGCGGCTGGTCGGCCACTGCTCTACGAATAAATTCGGTGGTGGTGGCTGGGTGCTGCGCTCCACCGGAGACCGCTGGTTGCTGGCTGGCGACCTCATGGAGATGCAAGCTGGACTCCCCGGCGGGCGATGGCGGCACGGACTGCGAATTCGAATTGGGTTCACTCATAACCGACGGACGGATGCACCGGAAACACTCTGGGCCCCCATTCGTTCTATCGGCAGTCCTGAACCTCGAATACAGGAGGGGGGCTTTTTGAGGTTGCCAGGGAGTGTCTCAGTTCTAGACTGACCCAGATGAAAATGTTTTCAAGGTGCGCGCGTTCCTTCGGTTTCCTCGTGGCGGCGACCGTGCTGCTCTGCGGCTGCAGCACGGTTTATTACAGCGCGTGGGAGAAGCTGGGAGTGGAAAAGCGCGACCTGCTCAAAAAGCGCGTCATCGAGGCGCGGGACGAGCAGAAGGAGGCGGGAGCGGAGTTCAAGGACGCGATGACGCGGCTGAAAGAGATGACCGGTTTTGACGGCGGCAAATTGGAAAAGGCCTACCAGGGGCTGAAGTCTGATTTTGACTCGTGTAACAGCCAGGCTGAGACTGTTCGGAAGCGGATTCGCGATATGGAAACCGTCGCTCGGGACCTATTCGCGGAATGGGAGAAGGAGATCGTGCAGATTAGCACTCCGTCCCTGCAAGCGAACAGCCGGGAGCAGCTCCGCTCGACCAAGGAGCGTTATGAGAGCCTGCACTCCACGCTCGTGAGCGCGGAGCAGAGCATGGCGCCCGTGCTCACGCAGTTTAAGGACTACGTGCTGTATCTTAAGCACAACCTCAACGCTCAGGCCATTGCGTCGCTCAAAGGTGAGGCTACCAATGTTCAGAACGAGATTGGACGGTTGATCTCCCAGATGAACGCCTCGATAGCGAAGGCGGACGAGTTCGTGAAGTCGATGCCCTAGCACCCTGTCCTAGTTGTTCCCACCGGACGCGAGTTTGGCTGTGGAGACCGAGAGTGCTGAGTTTTCGCTTAGGAAGCGTCCCGACAGGCTGCTAGGTAGTTTTCCTGCGGAAAAAGTAACCCATCCTCTGATGAGCGTTTCCTACAGTTTTGAAGTGTAGGAGCCGAGGTGACGAGGCTTGGCTCATGGGGAGTCGGTCGAACTTATCCGCACCCCGACTCGGAGTCGGGGTGGTTGCTAGCAGGCCGACGCCCAGAAAGGCGTGGAACCAAATAATAGCCCTGCCGGGCACTCTGCAGAAAGGTACTCTAAGTCCGATGGCCTGCTAGGATGGGACCCAGATTGCGGACGGTCTTTTTGGGCCAGAGTTTAGGATCTGTCATGATGGCGTTTTGCAGCGCGTGATGGCACGGCCAGCCAGGCTCCTTGGGAATCATCGGGATGGTCTCGAGCAAAATCGCTTTCGCTTGTTCAGCATTGTGACGCAGATTCTCGATCACCATCTCCACCGTGACATGGGCTTCGTCGACCTTCCAGCAATCGTAATCGGTCACCATGGCCATGGTGGCGTAGGCCAGTTCGGCCTCGCGCGCGCACTTCGCCTCCCCCAGGTTGGTCATGCCGATGACGTCGTAGCCCAACTTGTGATTGGTCAGGGATTCGGCCCGGGTGCTGAAGGCAGGCCCCTCCATGTTGACGTAGGTGCCTCCGTCGTGGACTCGGGCGCCGCAGGCTTGAGCGGATTTGAGCAGGAGCCTTCGAAGCTCCTCACAAATCGGATCCGCGAACGCCACATGCGCGACGATGCCTTGGCCGAAGAACGTGTGTTCGAAGGAGCGCTTTGTGCGGTCGATGAATTGGTTCACCAGGACGATATCGCAGGGATGATATTTCTTCTGCAGCGAGCCCACCGCGCTGACGCTGATCACCCATTGAACGCCTAGTTTCTTCATCGCCCAGATATTGGCGCGATGGTTCAGCTCGCTGGGGAGGATACGATGGCCGCGGGCATGGCGTGGCAGGAAGACGACCTCGCGGCCGGCGAGCTTCCCCGTGAGCAGATCGTCGGACGGAGGACCGAACGGTGTTTTGACCTTTACCCACTTTTGTTGGGTAAAGCCTTCGATATGATACAATCCGCTGCCGCCGATGATTCCGATTTTGTGGCTCATGTTGGTGCTTTGCCGACGGGCGCTTGATCCGGGCCGCACGGCGCCACCTTTCCTCTTCTGTTCGTCGTGCGAAGTCAATGCGGAAGCCGAGAACCCGCAGGGTTCCCAGAGATTACGGGGCGTGGAGCGCAGCAATATCCCCGGTCAGTCGGCCTCCTAATCAACAGCACCCTGAAAGGCGTGCCACCCGTCCGCCAATGGACTGACGAACTGATTAGGTTCCTTGAAGCGGTTGACGCAAGCCTAAGAAGCCGGTGGCATCGCTGCTCGATGCTCCGTACTTTTAACAGTTCCGGGGGTGCGAGCACCCCCGGCTACATCTCTTTGAACCCTGCGGGTTCGGGCCTTGCCGACAAAGTGAGAAACGCCGGCGTTACCCAACTTGTTTAGTTCCCATTTTTTGGAGGTAAAGATGAGAGGCCTTTACCACTTTGGTCCCCTCAGCGGAGCTGGGATCCCCTTCGGGGGGCGAAACGTCCTCTAAATGATCAGGCCCAAAAGCGCAGGGCGGGTTTTCCCTCGGCTTCGCGGAGGATGAGCAGGCCGAGTTCGCGGGCGTGATAGTCGCCCCACATGGAGCTCTCGCCGTTGGGAACCTTTTGCCCCTTGACGATGTAGTCCCATCCGTTCGGACGATGGTAAATGGAGTGAAGGATCAGGCCTTGGTGCTTGTCCTGCACGCTGAGATAGGGGTCCCGGAAGAGTGTGCGGGCGATCGTCAGGCCCGCGGCGTGGTAGCGCCGGCCGATTGCTAGGCGGCGTTTGGCGATCAGATGTCGGCCGAGCACCAGAAATCCTTGCGCGGCGATCGCTGCGGCTGAGCTGTCGACCGGCTCCCACGCGTTGTAGGGGTCGGAGGCGCGCTGGGCGTAGGCACCGAGCCGGTGCAACTGCGGCGCACCCGTGTCCCAGACGGGGATTCCGTCGGTGCAGCAGTCCTCCAAGTAACGTTCCGCTGCGGCCATCGCGGTCTGCTCAAACCGACGGAGCACAGCCGGGGTCACGATCTCCGGCTCATCCCATTGGCTCAGGAACTCCAGCTGCTCGGCAAAACCCAGCAGCGCCCACGCCAGACCGCGGGTCCAGGTGGTGAAGGGGGAGTAGCCTTGTTGTGAATTGGGACAGCGGTAGCTGCCGTCGTTGAGGTTGAAGATGGACTCGTGAGCGACTCGCCCCGGCACATCGTAGGCATCCCGCCCCTGGCCAAAGTAAACCGCGTAGTCGGCGGTCGTGAGCGCGTGCTGGACCAGGCGCTGCAAGAGGGAGATCTTCCGGTCGCGTTCCGCCATGAGCGGATGACCGAGCTGATGGGCGATGGCCAGGGATCGCAAGGATCGCATGGTATCGATGAACAGCGAATGGGGACCGTTGAAGGAGTAAATGAAACCTTGCCCCTTGGGCAACTCGGTCCAGCGAGCGGCTTGGACGGCTCCCGACACCTTGAGCGCCAGCTCATAGAAATTCATCGCTTCCCGGTCGTGGGGGATCCTGCCTTCGCGCATCAGGCGCCTCAGGTTTCCGTAAGTGGACACATTGTTGAAGCCGTGGTCATGCACTCCCACATGGGACACGTGCGTCGCCATGTGCTCCACGGTTCCGCTGCGGCCAAGCTCGAGGAATTTCTCCCCGCCCACCGCATCGAATTGGAGCAGGCAGGCTCCGTATTGGAATCCCTGAGTCCATTCCGTCCAGCCTCGACTCGTGTAGCGGCCGGCGCGGGTGAAGACCGGGGTGCCCTGGGAGGGCTTCCAGGTCCGGTTAAGTGACTGAATCTTCCGCGCGGACAGTTCGAAGAGACGTAGGACGTCCGGCCGTAGGTTCGACGGGGTTAAGTCGGTTCGGAGATGCAGCGGCATGAGGAAGGTCGGGTGAGTTAGAGACGTCGCAAATGAAATCCGCCATCGACGTTGAAGACGTCGCCGGTACTGAAGGGAAATGCATCGCTGGCGATGGCTGCGACCGCTTTGCCGACATCCTCGGGCGTCCCCCATCGGCGGATGGGGGTAAGTCCCTCGGCGATGAGGCGATCGTAGCGATCGCGCACCCCGGCGGTCATGTCGGATTGGATGATTCCTGGTCGAATCTCGAACACGAGGATGCCGTTTTCGGCGAGCCTCTCCGCGAACAGCGGAGTGAGCATGCTGAGGCCGGCCTTGCTGAGGCAATAGTCACCCCGATTGACCGACGCGGTGTAAGCGCTGATCGACGTGATGGTGACGATCTTGGGCTTGGGGCGATCTGGATGTGACCCGGTCTGCTCGATCATCCAAGCGGCGGCCAGCTGAGTTAGGAAGAAGGGCCCTTTGAGGTTGATAGCCAGCAGGCGGTCGAGGCTTTCCTCGGTGGCTTCGAGCAGATCGCAGCGGACTTTGGGGGCGACTCCGGCGTTGTTCACGAGCAGGTCGAGTCGGCCGAACTGTTCCCGATGGACCGCGATCAGGCGCTCTCGGTCGCTGGCTTGGCTGATGTCGCTCTGGCAAATCTCCGCGCGGATGCGTTGCTGCCGGGCGGCGGCCGCTGCCCGACAATCGACGGCGGTTTGCTCGGCGGCTTTCTGATCCTGCGCGTAGTTGATCAGCAGGTCATGGCCGGTTTGCGCCAGGGCGAGAGCAATGCCGCGTCCGATGCCCCGGGAAGCGCCGGTGATGAGGGCAGCGGGATTCGAGGTGGATGCCATGTGTTGAGCGTCACGATGGGCGAGGTCGTGCGGCCTGTCAATGCAGGTGGGGCGGGGGGCCTCGACAAAAGATTGATCCTAGGCGGTCGAACGCCTAGGTTTTCGCCCATGCAAACACCTGCTGCTTTTCAGCCGTCGTCGCGTCTCTTGATGGGACCGGGACCGAGCATGGTTCCGGCCTCGGTTCTGGAGTCGATGGGCAAGCCTGTCCTGGGACATCTGGATCCCGAGTTCATCAAGATGATGGAAGAACTGAAGGGGATGTTGCGGCAGGTGTTTCAGACGTCGAACGACATGACATTCCCCGTGAGCGGTACGGGGAGCGCGGGGATGGAGTTCTGCTTTGTGAATCTCATTGAACCGGGCGACGAGGTCATCGTGGGGGTTAATGGTGTCTTTGGGATGCGTATGGCCGAAGTGGCCGAACGCTGTGGAGCCAAGGTGACCAAGGTGGAGGCTCCCTGGGGACGCATTATAGAACCGGGGGCAATCAGCGACGCCTTGACACGCGTGTCTCGGCCCAAGTTGGTCGCCGTCGTCCATGCCGAAACGTCCACCGGTGCGCTCACGCCGGTGGAGGAAATCTCGAAACTGGCCCACGACGCCGGGGCTCTCTTCGTTCTGGATACGGTAACCTCCTTAGGGGGCTGTCCGGTGAAGCTCGACGAGTGGCGGGTGGACGCGGTTTACAGCGGGACGCAGAAGTGCCTGAGCTGCCCGCCTGGACTGTCTCCGGTGTCGTTAAGCCCTCGCGCGTTGGAAGTGGCTACGCATCGGCAGCGTAAAGTGCAGAGCTGGTATTTGGATGTGAATTTGCTGGCGGCGTATTGGGGACAGGATCGGGTTTATCATCACACCGCTCCTATCTCGATGAACTATGCGTTGCATGAAGCGCTGCGACTGACTTTGGAAGAGGGGTTGTCGGCACGGTTCCTTCGTCATGAGCAGTGCTGCCAGTACCTGAAGCGGGGGCTTGCTGAGCTGGGACTGCAAATTGTGTCGCAGGAAGGCCATCAACTTTGGCAATTGAACGCGGTGGGGGTGCCGTCGGGGTTGGACGAGGCGGCCTTGCGCAAGCGGATGCTGCTGGAGTTTGGAATCGAGCTGGGCGCCGGACTGGGGCCGTTGAAGGGCAAGATCATCCGGATAGGTTTGATGGGAGAGACTGCACGCACCGCCAATGTCGACCGGCTTCTGAGCGCCTTGCGGACCTGCCTCGGCAAGTAGGTAGAGAGCGTGGAATCTTTAGTTTCGGTTCCCAGCAAACCCATCGCATGAACCAGCCGCTTAATCCTGCTCCGGACAGCCATTTTCGGGGTTGGGCGAAGCCGGGACCAGTCCCGCCGGGATTGGACGCTGGTATTGTGGTGGCGGAGGACGAGAGTCTGGACGCCATCAGCGGGCACTTTAGACTGCTGCAATTGCGGAAGGGGCATCGGTTTTCCACCGATGACATTCTGGCAGCCTGGTATGGTACCAGTTGGTGTCCGACGGCATCCCGCGTCTTGGACCTGGGAAGCGGGGTCGGGACGGTTGGGATGATTGCGGCGTGGAGGCTGCCGGGAGCGCAGTTCGTAACGGTGGAGGCGCAGTCCGAGAGTGTCGGTCTCGCGCGACGGTCCGCTGCTTACAACGGGCTGACGGATCGCTATGACATTCGCCTGGGAGACTTCCGGGACGCGGGCGTGTTGTCGCCGACGGAGCGATTCGATTTGGTGCTGGGTAGCCCACCCTATTTTCCATTGGGCAGCGGAGTGCTGGGTGATCATCCGCAGAAGGTGGCTTGTCGGTTTGAGGTTCGAGGCGATGTTCGCGACTATTGCCTTGTGGCTGCGCGTCACTTGGCTGCCGGGGGCTTTTTTGCCTTGGTCTTTCCCTCGGCCCCGGAGTGCTTGCGGCGTGTGGTTGACGCCGTTGCGGCGGCGAATCTGGTTCTGGTGAGGCGGCGGTCCATTGTTTTCCGGGAGGGGGACGCGCCGCTGATCGGCCTCTTTGGCATGATGCGACGTCAGGACCTTCCGGACTCCTGGGGTCCGGAGCCCTGGGTTGAGCCGGACCTGGTCATTCGAGACGCCCAGGGTCAGATCCATCCCGAGTATTCTGCGGTGAAGTTGGCGATAGGATTTCCGCCCTAGCAGCCTGTCGGACTTGTCCCGACCGGACATGACTCCGGGTTAGAACCTCATTGGTGCTCCTCCGCGTTCTCCGCGCCTCCGCGAGAACAGATCCCTCCCCTGACTCGGAAGGACTGCCGGAATCTCTCGCGGAGGCGCGGAGGGCGCGGAGAGGAAAGAGTTCATGGAGAGAGCCTGTCTACCCGGAAGTCTATGAATATCGGGCACTGGGGACCGTCGAATCTCTATGGTTTGGTGCTGAGTCGGCCCTGCTCAAATCGCTTGCGACGGCGGCTGGACCAGGGTAGTTTCCGGCCGTCGGTGGTGATGGGGCGACGAGTTGGATAGAATCGGATGTTCGATATCGAGACTGTGGTTTATTGACTGAACTGTTGACTGAATTGATATGAAATTGAATGACTTCTTGGTGGTAGCGACGCTTCTCGGCAGCACGGTAGGTGCGGTGTCCGCTGCGGACATTTCGGGCAAGGTGACCTTGAAGGGCACACCGCCCCCTGAGCCGAATTTGGCGCAGAAGACCGCGGCGCTCACGGCGGATCCGAGCTGCGGGAAGCTGTCCCAGGGCCCGAAGAACCGCGTTTATGTGGTTGGGGCGAACGGCGAATTGGCTCAGGTTGTGATCAAGATCACTGAAGGAGTCACCGGGACGCATGCGCCGTCGGCTGAACCTGTTCTTCTGGATCAACGCGGCTGCGAATACGTTCCCTACATCAGCGCGGTTCAAGCCGGACAGAAGCTCGTGGTGAGGAATTCGGATGACGCGTTGCACAATGTGAACGCGCAGCCCAAAGTCGCTGGCAATAAACCGAGCAACAAGGCGCAGATGGCCAAGGCCAAGGATTTGGAGTATGCGTACGAGAATGCTGAAGATTTTCTGCCCTACAAGTGCGACGTGCATCCGTGGATGTTTGCGTATGTGACCGTCGTTCCGCATCCCTTCTTCGCCGTTTCAGGGGCGGATGGCAGCTTCACCATCAAGAACGTTCCGGACGGCAAGTATAAGGTCGAAGCCAGCCACCGTCGTGCTGGCAAGTCGGCCAAGGATGTCGAAGTGAAGGGGGCCAATGCCTCCGTCAATTTCGAGCTGGAAGTTCCGGCTGCGAAGTGAGCCCTGGGCTCCTCGTAATAGTCCTTGAGGTTTAACCTCTCTGGACCTTACAATTCCAACCGCTGCGAGACTTTCTCGCAGCGGTTTGTTTTTGGGTACATAGTGTGACCGTGATGATGGGTTCAGAACACAATATCTGGTTAAAGCGATTCGCGGTCTTTGCGGCGGTCAATACTCTCTTGTTGATCGGCATCGGTGGCTTGGTGACCAGCAAAGGGGCAGGCATGGCGGTGCCCGACTGGCCCACGAGCTATGGTTACAACATGTTTTTCCTGCCTTTCCACCTGTGGAAGGGGGGGATCTTCTACGAACACAGCCATCGCCTGTTTGCTTCGTGGGTGGGTTTCCTTACGGTGGTTCTGGCGGTGTGGCTTTGGGTGAAGGACAAACGTGTCTGGCTGCGTCGCTTGGGGTTTCTGGCGGTGGGACTGGTGATTCTCCAAGGCGTGTTGGGTGGGCTGCGGGTCGTGTGGTTTAAGGATTATATCGGAATATTTCATGCTGCTCTGGCGCAAGGGTTTCTGGCGCTTTTGGCGGCCATTGCTTTGTTCTGTACCCGGTTTTGGCAGCGGTTGGGAACCTCCGGGATCTCGCTGCACGTTCGAAATTGGATGGTTGTTGCGGTGGCGGGCATTTTCCTTCAACTCCTGTTGGGGGCAGCCATGCGCCATCAGCACTCGGGTCTCGCGGTTCCTGACTTTCCGTTGGCTTATGGGCAGCTGTATCCGCCCACGGACCCTGAGTTTCTGCATCGAATCAACCAGGAGCATGCCGAAGTTACGATCACTCCTCTCCAAATTCATTTGCACATGGCACACCGCATTGGCGCGTTGAGTTTGCTGGTGCTGAGCGCCTGGGTCACTTTTCGGATTGGACGCCGTGTCGGCGGCCATGCTCCTGGTTTGCGGCAGGGCTTGCTGGCTTGGCAGGGCTTGATTTGGGTGCAGGCCATTTTGGGGGCCTGTACCGTGTGGACCGGCAAAGCGGCGGATATCGCCACACTCCATGTCGTGGTCGGCGCGGTGGTGTTGGTGACAAGCGTCATTCTGGCCCTGGTCGCCCATCGGTTGGCGCGGCCCGGAGTCGATGGCGGTCCGGGCCTGGCTCCGTCGACTCTGTTCCCCACAGCCTCCGCCCCGGTGGCTTCCCGATCTCGAACACTGGCAGGGGCGGTTCACTCGAGATGAAAGCCTCCAGTTCCACTTTGCCCCGCCCGGCGGATGAGTTAGCCGTGACTCGCAGCTCCATCTGGATGGAGCTCTTCAAGGCAAGACTCAGCGGCTTGGTTGTTCTGACCACCTGGGTTGGGTTCTATGTGGGCTACCAGGGCTCGATGGACTATCTCCTCATGCTGAATGCCGTGCTGGGGACCGCGCTGCTGGCGTCGGGAGCGGCTGCATTGAACCAGTGGCTGGAGAGGGAGCACGATGCCCTCATGCCACGCACCGAGAACCGGCCGCTGCCGGCGAAACATTTGAGCCCGGGGCTCGTTCTTGGGGTGGGGATTGCGGTTTCATTGGTTGGGGTGGTGCAGCTCTGGGTGTGGGTGAATGTCCTGACGGCCATTCTGGGCCTGCTCACCTGGGTGAGTTATCTGTTTGTCTATACCCCGCTGAAGCGCATCACCACCCTGAACACCGCCATTGGCGCGATTCCCGGCGCACTTCCACCCCTGATGGGCTGGACGGCGGCGCGGGGTGAGCTATCGATTGAGGGATGGAGCCTATTTGCGATTCTGTTCTTCTGGCAACTTCCTCATTTTTTGGCCATCGCTTGGATGTATCGCGAGGAGTATCGCCAGGCTGGATTTGCCATGTTGCCGGTTTTCGACACCGATGGCCGGAAAACCGCGCAGCAAGCCTTTAGTCACACCCTGGGCCTTCTGCCCTTGAGTCTGGGGCCCTTCGCCCTGCGCCTGGCCGGTCCGCTGTATCTGGTGAGCGCGCTGCTGCTCAGCCTGGGTTTTCTGTATTTTGCCTATCGTTTTGGGCGCCGTCTTGATCGTCCTAGCGCTCGATCCCTCTTTTTTGCCTCGATCATCTATCTACCGTTGCTCTTGTTGATGATGGTCATGGATAAAACTAAACTGTGAAACTTCCGTCGATTGTTCCGTTGACACTATGGAGCATGAGGCGGTTTACTGACCGCGTTTACTGACTGGCAATTGTTGATACTGCCTAATGGCAGGATTACCGATGCCGAATCGAATCGAATGCAAACCACATCTGCGCACACACATCATGCCGGATCGCATGACGCTCATCATCATGACGAGGGCGGCTTCCTCAGGAAGTATGTCTTTTCCTCGGACCATAAAGTGATCGGGGTTCAGTATGGGGTGACCGCCCTGATTTTTCTGATGCTTGGCTTTTTCCTGATCATGGCCATGCGTTGGCAGATTGCCTACCCCGGGAGGCCGATCCCCGTGATTGGCGGCCTGCTGGCTAGCATCTTCGGGGACATGGCAAGTGGCGGGGTGATGACTCCGGATCTTTACAACATGTTTGGCGCGATGCATGGAACCATCATGGTGTTCCTGGCGATCGTGCCCTTGGCGTTCGGCGCCTTCGGGAATCTGGTGGTGCCCCTGCAGATCGGCGCGCCGGATATGGCCTTTCCGCGGATCAACATGATTAGCTACCAGTGCTATGCGGCGGGTGGCGTGGTGATGTTGGTTAGTTTCTTTATTCCTGGTGGTGCTGCGCAGGCGGGGTGGACGTCGTACTCTCCGCTAGCGACCTCGATTGCGGGGCATGGCCAAACCTTTTGGCTGACCGGCATGGTGCTCCTGATCACTTCTTCCTTGCTCGGAGCCGTTAACTTCATCGCCACCATCATTCAGTTGCGTGCTCCGGGAATGACCTGGATGCGCCTCCCGTTCTTCGTGTGGGCGCAGTTTGTGACCGGGTTTCTGCTGCTCCTCGCGTTTCCGCCGCTGGAAGCGGCTGGGTTGATGCAGTTGGCGGACAACGTGCTCGGCACCAGTTTCTTTCTTCCGACCGGATTAGCCATTGGTGGTAACCTGGCCAATATCAGCGGTGGCGGCAGCCCGCTGTTGTGGCAGCATCTGTTCTGGTTCCTGGGACATCCGGAAGTGTACGTTCTCATCCTCCCGGCCATGGGTATTGTTGCCGAGATCATCGCCAACAGCACTCGCAAGCCGCTTTGGGGTTATAAGTCCCTGGTTTACGCCTCACTGGCGATCGGGTTCATTTCCTTCATTGTCTGGGCTCACCATATGTATCTGACCGGCATGGGAACCAAGATCAGCACCTTCTTTCAGACGACGACGATGATCATTTCCATTCCGTCTGTGATCATTCTGACCTGCCTGTTCATCTCGCTGTGGGGCGGTTCGATCCGTTTCAACACTCCGACCCTGTTCGCCCTGGCGTTTCTGCCGATGTTTGGTATCGGGGGGTTGACGGGATTGCCCTTGGGTTTCAACTACAGCGACATCCATTTGCACGACACCTACTACGTGATTGCCCATTTTCATTATGTGGTGGCGCCTGGCACTATCTTCGCGTTGCTGGCTGGGGTTTACTTCTGGTATCCCAAGGTGACCGGTCGGTTCATGAACGAGACTCTGGGCAAGATTCACTTCTGGGTCTCATTGATCGCGATGAATCTGATTTTCATGCCGATGTTCGCGCAAGGCATGGCAGGCATGCTCCGCCGGATGTCGAATGGTGGAGCCATGTATTCCACGGCCAGCGTGCCTGACGCGATCGGCGGCTTGTCGAACACGATCATCAAGCTCAACGAGTACATCACTCACGCGGCGTTCCTGTTGGGGTTGGCTCAGATTCCTTTCATTATCAACTTTTTCTGGAGCATCTCCAACGGTAAGAAAGTCGAATCGGACAATCCTTGGAATGCAACGACTCTAGATTGGCAGACCCCGACCCCGCCTCCTCACGGCAACTTCACGAGCATCCCTCAAGTGGTGCGTGGGCCGTATGAGTATAGCGTGCCCGGTGCTTCCAAAGATTACATCCCTCAAAACCAGAACGCCTAACGCTTGTAGCAGGACGACACATGGAAATTCCATACACAGTAGAACCTCGTCGGGACACCGGACTCTACAACGCCAAGGTTGGGATCTGGTTGTTTCTGGCCTCGGAAGTCATGCTCTTCGGAGCTTTGTTCTCCTCTTACATTCTTCTCCGGGTGGGAGCGGATATTGGTGAGTGGCCGCAGGGATTGCTCAACGTTCCGATCGGGACGGTGAATACCCTGGTGCTGATTTCGTCCAGCGTGACGGTGGTGTTGGGTTGGGCGGCTTTGAAGCAAGGCAACTTCGCCAAGTATCGCATCTGCCAAACCATTACCCTGCTGTGTGCCTGTGCTTTCGTAGGTATCAAGTCCTACGAGTACTATGACAAGTTTACCCACTACCAGGTGATCACCAAAGACGGCAAAGTCTTCGACGGGCATCTGGTCTCTAAAAACAAAGACCAAGTGGTCCTGCATGGGTTCGAGATCGACGCCTCCAAGGGCAAAGCTGCGGGAGTCACGGCGGCTCATAAGGCAAGCCACGGTGGGCACGGCAAGGAAATCGAGATCAAGACCGCTGACATCCAGAAAATTGGGAACTACGGGCCGGCTCACAATACCTATACTTCGATTTACTTCACGTTGACGGGATTGCACGCGCTGCACGTCATCGGAGGAGCCTTGGTCATGGGGTATATCCTCTTTCCGGGGGCGGGTATGTGGAAGACCGAGCCTGAGCGGTATACCAATCGGGTTGAGGTTTCCGGTCTTTTCTGGCATTTTGTCGATTTGGTATGGATCTTCCTGTTCCCGGTTTTGTATCTCCTGTAACTCAATTGGCTCGAACTTTTGAACTGATCTTATGAGCGATCACAGTGCGCACGATGTCGAAAAATCGATTAAGAAGTATTGGGCTATATTCTTTGCCCTTATCGTAGGTACCGTTGTTACAGTCGGGGCTTATTTCATTCACATTGAATCGTTCGCGATGACGGTGGCTCTCGCACTCTTCATTGCATCGGTCAAAGCCTTTCTCGTGGCGGGCTATTTCATGCATTTGATGGATGAGCGGAAAATGATCTACGGGATCATGGCCTCCACCGTGTTTTTCTTCATCGCGTTGATGGGCTTGACCATCTGGGCCATGAACGATTTTCCTACCAACACTCAACTGCGCTAACATCTATGTCCCTCAAGGCCATTCACATTCTCTTTATCATCGTTTCGACGATGTTGTGTTTCGGCTTTGCGGCATGGGCTTTTTGGACGCCCTCCGGCGCGGACCAATCTGTCAGCCGGGTGAATCTGGTGATGGGCTCTTGTTCCCTAGTGTTGGGATTGGGGCTGTTGGTGTATGGGCGTTACTTTCTGAAGAAGCTAAAAGACGTGAGCTACCTATGAATCATCCATCGTCCAGAAGATATCTAGCAGGCTTGGTCGGAGTGTTGTGGACTGTCGCCAGTCAGCCCGAGGCAATGGCTTGTGCCACCTGTTTCGGCCAAACCGACTCCCCGCTGGGCCGCGGGTTGAATTGGGGCATCTTTGCTCTCCTGGTCGTTGTAACGAGCGTCCTCGGGGGGATTTGTTCGTTCTTTGTATTCATCGCGCGTCGCACTGCTCGTGTGGAATCGGAGCAGTTGGCGGGGGCGCTTTCGCAGGCTGAAGACTCGACTCTTTCGAAAACGGTTTGATTTCCAGACATGAATAATCTCCTAGGACTCCCGGTTGTCACTTCTGAGCACGGTCACGACGTGGACCACATGATTCTGCTGGTCCATTATCTGATGGGCGCGCTTTTCGTGGGGTGGGCAGCCTACTTCATTTATGTGTTGATTCGCTTCCGGAGTGGAGCCAATCCCAAGGCTGATTACCTCGGTGCGCGCAGCCATGCATCCACCTACATTGAGGGAGTGGTGGCGTTGGTGGAAGCGGTCCTGTTGATTGGCTTCGCCGTTCCGCTTTGGGCTAAGGTGGTTGATGGTCTGCCCAACGAGAAGGAGGCCACGGTCGTTCGTGTGATCGCCCAGCAATTCGGTTGGAACAACCTGTATCCGGGTAAGGACGGCATCTTCCGCAAGCAGGAAATGCGGCTGGTCAATGCCACCGACAATCCGTTCGGATACGTTAAGGACGACCCGAACGGCGCGGATGACATCCAGACTTTGAATGATATGACGGTGCCGGTGAACAAGCCGGTGCTGGCTTACATCTCCTCGAAGGATGTTATTCATTCCTTCAAGATCATCGCCATGCGAGTGACGCAAGATGCGATTCCCGGAATGCGCGTTCCGACTCATTTCGTTCCCACCCAGACGGGTAAGTATCAGATCAACTGCGCACAGTTGTGTGGCAATGGCCATGCCAGCATGGCGTTGGGCTTCTTGAACGTCGTGACGGAAGAAGACTACGTCAAGTGGACTGCCAAGAACGCCGGCAGCGGTGCCAGCACGGGCGGCTTCGAGTAAGATCTGAGGTCGCTTCACCCTGAGCCGGACCTGCACGGCGTAAGGCTGTTGGACGGGACACGCCTCACGGGTTCCGCGCCTTTGGCCGTGATGGAATGGATCGGGTTCTTCTGCGAATCCGGCTTCTGGCTCCTAGTTTCACCGCTGGAGTAATCAAATCACGTTTGAGCACATCGCCCACAACCGAAGGGAAATCCCCTCTGCGGATCCTGGTGCCCGGGTTGATTGCCATGGGCGCCCTGGTGTTAGCTTTGGTGTTTCTGCTCCAAGGACGGGCTGCCCCTCTTCCGGTGATTTCCCAGGTCACCTCCTTCTCACTGACGAATCAGGTTGGTAAGATCGTTTCCTTGAAAGACCTGCAGGGGAAAGTCTGGGTCGCCAACATTATCTTCACGCATTGCCCTGGCCCGTGTCGCGAGATGTCCAAGCGTATGGAGCGTCTGCAATCGGAACTTGCTCGGCAACCCTTGGTTCAGCTGGTTTCCCTGACCGCGGACCCGGTCGTCGACACCCCGGAAGTGCTCCATCGCTACGGTTTGAGCTATCGTGCGGATCCAGCCCGATGGTGGTTCCTGACCGGTCCTAAAGCGGACTTGATCCGACTGGCGGTCGATGAACTTAAACTGACGGTGGTCGACAAGGAGGAGCGCTTGCGCCAATCGGTGGACGATCTGTTCATTCACAGCACCATTTCGGTGTTGGTTGACAAACAAGGACGCCTGCGTGCTGCGGTGGAGGCTTTAGAACCGGGAGCAACGGAGAAGCTCCGCGATCTAGCCCTTCAGTTGCTGGCGGAGTAACACCTATGCAAGTCTCTGACCTTCCTACTTTAAACGCTTCACTCAACGGCTGCGCCTCCGTGCTGCTGTTCCTGGGTTACGTCTTTATTCGCCGGGGCGATAAGGTTTCGCATCAACGCTGCATGATGGCCGCCTTTGTGTGCTCTTGTGTTTTCCTCATTTCCTATGTGACTCACAAGGTTTTGGTCCGTGGGGTCCACACGCCCCTCGGTGCCACCGGAGCGATCCTGTTGATCTATCGGGCGATGTTGGTGAGCCACATCATCCTGGCCATCGCTGTGGTTCCGCTGGCTTTGACGACGATCCGGCGAGGCTTGGCTGGCCAGAACGATCGTCATCGTCAGATTGCGCGCATCACTTGGCCGATCTGGATGTATGTGTCGGTCACGGGGGTACTGATCTATTTCGCCCTTTACCACTGGTTTCCGGCCAAGGGGTGACTCCAGGAACGGCACGGTAATGAAGCATGAAGACTCTGGTCATCGCGACGAGAAACGCCCACAAGGTTGCTGAGATTCAGGCCTTGTTGCTGGATCGATGTCGGTGTGTGGGCCTGGCAGGCTGGGGTTCTCGGGTGCCGGAGGCGGTGGAGGACCAGGCCTCCTTCGCGGGCAACGCCGTCAAGAAAGCGCTTACGGTCGCGTCCTGGCTAGCCACCGAGGTTGACGTTCTCACGGAGCTTGGCGGTGCGTCGGTGGTAGGAGTGCTAGCCGACGACTCCGGTTTGGAAGTCGATGCTCTCGGCGGTGCCCCTGGCGTCCATTCGGCGCGCTTTGCAGCGTTGGATGATCCCTCACGAACCGGTAACTCTCCCGATTCGGACAACAATGCCAAATTGCTCCGCCTGCTGGCGGAGGTTCCTGTCGATCGTCGGACTGGTCGGTTTCGGTGCGCCCTGGCTTGGATTCCGGCGGTGACTTCGTCGCCGGCCTCGGCTCCTCGGCTGTTTGAGGGGGCCTGTGAGGGGCGGATCACTCAGGCTCCCAGCGGGCAGGGTGGATTTGGTTACGATCCCTTGTTCGTTCCAGCGGGGCAGAGCCTGTCCTTCGCAGAGTTGGGCAGCGAGCTCAAGAACCAGATCAGCCATCGGGCTCAAGCACTCAGGCTGTTTCGGGCAGTTTTCTGACCTCACCAAGCTCAGAGCGAGGAGGACGGCCGGGCCAGGTCAGATGCCGAGGCATTTGCTCACGGTCTCCGGCAGCAAACTCGGGGGATAAGGCTTCTGTAAGAAGAGGGCGTCGCGACATTCCCGATCCGCCTCCACCATCTCGGGAGCGTAACCGCTGGTCAAAATAACTTTGAGACGTGGGTTTGCCTGCACCAGCTGGGTTGCCAGTTGCATGCCGGTCATTCCTTCCGGCATGGATAAGTCGGTCAATAACACATCGAATTTGCCGTCGTGCTCCTGCCAGATACGGAGGGCCTCCTGACCGGATGACGCCACGGTAACGTCAAAATTTGCATTCCTGAGCGTTGCCTCCGCCGCTTCACGCAGCACCGGTTCATCCTCGACCACCAGGACGGTTTGGAGGTTGCCGTTAACGGCACGATGACGGTCCTCGAGCGCATTCGCAGGGCAGGGACAGCAGTCGGGTTCCTCGATGGCTGCATGGCACTCCGGCAGAAAGAGGCTGAAGGTCGTGCCTTTGCCCACCTCGCTATTCACCTCGATCCAGCCTCGATGTTTGCGGACAATGGTGAAGACGGTAGCCAGCCCCAGTCCGTTCCCTTTGCCCGGACCCTTGGTGGTAAAGAACGGTTCGAAGAGCCGCGCTTGGGTCTCGAGTGACATGCCGCAGCCGCTGTCGGTGACCTGCAAACGGACGAACCGTCCTACGAACGCGTCAGGGTTCGTGGCTGCACGAGTGGTGTCGACTTCGATATTGTCCGTTCGCACCACCAGGGTTCCGCCATCGGGCATCGCGTCTCGCGCATTGACGGCGAGGTTGATGACAATCTGTTGCAAGCTGCCGGGATCCGCTTCGATCACTGAATGCTTGGCGGCGCAGGTGAACGTCAGACCGATACGCTGATCCACCGCTCCCTGTATCATGGGCCGCATGCGCAGGAGCGTTTCGTTGAGGTCGAGGGGTTTCGCGTCGTTGCCTTGAGGACGAGCGAACAGCATCAGTTGTTGAGCGAGATGCGTCGCGTCCTCGGTAACCCCGACGATCAGGTTGAGCCGATCTCTGGTTATCGAGGATTCCGGACATCCTTCGAGCGCACGTTCGACATGCGCTCGGATTACCATGAGATTGTTCTTGAACTCGTGGGCTAGCCCGGCAGCCATCTTGCCAACACAGTCCAGTTGCTGCGTTCGGCGGATCTGTGCCTCCAGCGAAAGCCGAGCCAGATAAGCGCCAATGCCCGGCGCGACTGACCCCAGCTCCTCGACCGCGCTGCGGGTGATGACCTCCTTGGAATAGAGAATGATCAGGCCGAGCAGGTGCTCGTTGAGCATCAGCGGATAAGTGACCGCGCTCACCATCTTGTGCCGGACCAGCCACTCCCGATCGGCCAAGCGGTGGTCCTCGGTTGCGGGGCAGCTGAGAAAGGCTTCTCCATTGATGAAATCGACGGCAGCGGGCGCGAGTGGTGGAGGCTGAGAGGCCAGCACACCTTCGCTGGCGGTCATGGTGAGCTCCCCTCGCTGCGGACTGAACACATAGATCTGCGCCAGTTGGATGGGGAGGAAGCGGATCATGGCTTCCACGCAGGGGGTGAGCACCTGCTCGGGAGTGCCGGCACGTGTCAGTGCGCTCCCGACTTCCGCTCCGAAACTCGCCAGGCGGGCTCGTTCCGCAGCGGCGGCGGAGATCAGGCGATGACGTTCGATGGCGAATCGGATGGCTCGATCGAGACTGGAAACATCCAGCTTCCCCTTGATGAGGTAGTCGGCAGCTCCCGCCCGTAAGGCATTCTCTTCAGCGGTTGGCGATCGCTGTCCGGTGTACAGCAGGACGGGAAACTGGCGCGGCTTGGTTTGGATTGCTTCCAAGAATTCCAAACCAGTGCGGCCTCCGATTCGATTGTCGAGGAGGCAGGCGGCATAGCAGTGAGCTGACGTCGACAGAACTGCTTCCACACCCTGCTCAAAGCTCGGCACCCACTCGATTTCGTATCTGGCTGAATCGGCAGTCGAGAGCAGATCCTGCAGCAGGACCCACTCCTGGCGATCGTCATCGACCAATAGGATCTTCAACGTGTGATTGGAAGAGTTGGGCTCCATGGAGTCAGCGGCACTTCAGTAATGTTTTTCCTCCGCTGGACGCGTTACCGCGGTGTTGCCGAGTTTCGGTCCTATGAGCACCGTCGTATCACCGGATCGCGCATGCTGCTGCAGGGGCAGGCGCACCCGGATGGTTGTGCCCTGGCCCGGTGTGCTCGAGGCGGATATGGTGCCCTGGTGTCTTTCGACGATGCATCGGCAGATCGCCAATCCGAGCCCGGTGCCTTCGTATTGCTCCCGGCTGTGGAGGCGCTGGAAGCCTTGCAGCATCTGGTCCCAATACTCCTCCTCAAAACCGATCCCCTCATCGCGGATTGATAATTCGCACCAGCTTCGATCGTTCGGGTGATCGTTCACCGGCCGGTCCTGGCCCACGGTGGTCTCGATTCGGATTTTCGGGACCTCGCCATTCTTGTGAAACTTGAGGGCGTTGGAGATGAGATTCTGGAGAAGTTGTTGGAGCTGGGTCCGATCGGCCGCCAGTTCCGGCAGTTTTCCCTCGACCGTAATCTCCGCCCGCGTCTCGCTAATGCATGTTTCGAGATCGCCGAGGACCTGGTTGATGACACTGCCCAAGTCCGTCAGCTCAAAAACCATGCCCTTGCCCTCGATGCGAGCCAAGCTCAGCAGACTGTCGAGCAGGTTTTGCATTCGATTGACGGTGAGGCGGATTCCCTCCACTTCGCCGCGAACATTCGCCAGGTCGTCGGCGGTCACCTTTTGCTCAAATCGATTCAGAAACAGTCGCACCTTGCGCAGTGGTTCTCGGAGGTCGTGCGCGGCGGCATAAATGAAGTTTTCTGCCGTGGGCTTGGGCACTGGAGCGTTACTGACTGGTTCCAGCTGCCGCGGGACCTCTCCCACGACTTTTCGAAACTCTTTGGGCCCAATGAGACGGGAGGTATCGGTTTCTGCATGGGCTGTCCTCGGGGCCATCGGCTCCAGAGAGATCGGCTGGAAGGGGTTCTCTGGCTCGGTGGAGGATTCCTGACCTCGACTGCTGTTGACCCAGCGGGTGACGAAAAGGATGGTTCCTATAAGGAGGACTAACCAGATCCACAACTGGCTTGAGGGGGCCTCGGGTGACGACGTTGGCACGGCATCGCCACTATGGGCCGCCACCGTGGTGTTAGTCTCGGCTATGAGACCTAACGCCCACGGGCCAGACCTGGCCAGGCGCGCAAGAATCCCCGAGCAGAGGATCGATGTCGGCCCGTCTCCCGTTCTGTGCCCTAGGTGGTTCCGGGGTTGAGTCACATTCACCAGCAATAGTTCGGGCCTTCGGCCCTCGATTGTCAGCGCCTTCCGTTTAAAGGCGTCTTGAATGGTATCGGTCCCGCACCAAAAAGCTTAACAGCACGTGGAGACTGATTCGGCCACTCGACAGGTCCATGGTCCTAGATCCGCGTGCGACGATCCATTGATACCCGACGTGCGACGCGTTAGTATCCCACCCATGCACAGCGCAGCGCGTTACTTACTCCGACTAGGCTCTCGGGTTCTCCCGAGCTCACTGGTGCTTTGGCTCGGGCTGTGTTGGTTGGTGGGGTCCGGGTGTAAGCTGCTGACCGTCAAGATGCCAGGTGAGCCTCTCTCCCGAAAGGACGCTCAAATTAGGAGCCAGACTCGGGAGTTTGCGGGGGTCCTCTCGGCCACCGTTCAACAGGTCTCGGACGCGGTGGAGGGCCAGGTGGATGATCCCGTGCTGAAAGCTCGATGCGTGATGTGGAAGGTCGGCTGCGTGAGTGGCGTCCGTAAAGCGACGCTACGAAGCACTCCGGTGCTCGCGTTGGTGGACACGTGGGCATTGTGTCGTCAGATGAACGATTTTCTAAGTCGTGGCCCAGGTCTGGAGCTTTTTGGAAATCATCAAGCCGCCTTTCTCACCAATGCTCACGCGCTGGAGGTTCGTATTTCGGGGATTGCGCGCAACTCCCTTGCCACTGCTGATTGGCAGCAAATGAGCACTTTCGTCGAGGCTTATGCCCGTGAGTATCCACTCCAGAACCTGGCCCTTGAACGTGAGCCGGTGGCGGCAAGATGGGAGGATTTTCAGGGGAGCGCCACGGTCGCTGCGCCGGCGGGCACCACATCGGAGGCATTGGTGGATTTTGCTGATCGCCTTCAGATGATCGGCCAGCAAGTGCCGGAGGAGATTCGTTGGCGTCTGGGGCTTGAGGCTGCGGAGTTCGAACGTGCGATGGCTCGGGGTGGGGTGACCCTGGACCGGCTCGATGCAACCTTGGGGCGGATCGCTCAAGTGGCTGCGGAGAGTCCGGCGACAATCTCGAATGCGGTTACGGAACTCCGGATCGGCTTTCTTCCCGTTTTCGATCGGTTCGAGAAACAATGGGGAACGACTCTCGAGACCTTGCAACGGGAGCGTCAGATCTTGACCGAGAACATCGCCGTCGAACGGGTGGCGGTTCTCAAGGCGGTGGATGAACAGAGAGCAGCGATTCTGCAGGCGGCGGATCAGCAGCGCGAATCGATTGTCAAAGATGCTCAGCGCCTCAGCCGGGACATCATTGATCAATCCCTGGGCTATGTGCATCGCACGGTGAGAACGGTGCTTGTTTTTCTGGTGATCCTGGCGGTGGTCATTCTCGGACTGCCCTTTGCCTTCGGGTATCTCGTCGGCAAGACCATGGCTCGTCGTTCCGGAGAGGAGCGTCCTCCGGTGTGAGAAGCCGGTACATGGGAGAGGCGTCGCTGAGTGTATCCCAGTCGACGCCCCCCGGAACTGTGCCGCTGCTCACGGCAGCGAGCTGCGGCTCTTAGTTGATCTTTACCTCGACTTGCTTCGGTTTGGCGCGTTCGCTCTTGCCAACCTTGACTACCAGGACACCGTCCTTGAACTCCGCGTTCACTTTGGACTCATCGGCATTCTCGGGTAGGCTGAAACTTCGGGTGAAGTTGCCATACACGCGTTCCACGCGATGGTACCTTTTCCCATTCTCTTCCTTCTCGAATTTGCGTTCACCGCTGATGGTAAGAACACCGTCCTGAACTTTCACTGAGAGATCGGTTTTGTTGATCTCGGGGACCTCTGCTTTGATGGTGTACTCCTTGTCATCCTCGGCGATGTCCACCAGGGGTGTCCAGGCGCTCACGGTTAGTTTTTCATCGGTTGTGCCCGCTGCGGGCTGGCGGGTGGTCGCAGAGCCAAAGACCGAGCCTAAGCGGTTCTGCAGCTCTTCCATTTCTTTCCACGGGTTCCACTGGCTGCCATATCGCGTGACTAACATAATCGTTTCCTTTCTTTTGCTTCTGCCGCCTCTGTTTGAGCTGGCGCGAGTGCGGCTGGCCGCACCAGGTGGCGCTTTGCTGGTTCATCGCGCCGGACAGCTCACTATCTACATCTTTGGTGCCAACGAGTCGGGGGCCTTCGGATTCATGCCTCGATTGCCTTGAATCCTCATTTTCAATGGCTTGTGGAAATAGCCGCGGGAAGGTAGGTGAGTCTTGTTCCACGAGGTGTGACAACCTGCCGTGTCAACCTGTCTCGCCGTGCCTCGTTCGGCAGGAGCCGTGGTTCGGGAAGGAGGATCTTACTTGCTCTTGGTCGGGGGCGACGAGGAGTTCAGGGGCTCGCGACCGCATTGGTCTCGGCCTTCGTGCTGCTTCGTTCTTTGCGGTAGCGGCGGGATCGTTCCTCAAACTGGCGGCGCTGGCTGGAGGTCAGCTCTTGAACGACGGCTCCGCGGAGCCGTTTAAATTCATCTTGGACCTCGGGACCCACCAGATCCCACAGAACGCGGGTGCGATCCTGGCTTTCGCTGATGTGAGCCTCGATCTTTTGTCGCTGTTCCTCGGTGAGCTGTAGATCTTGGGTGAACCGCCGCAGGGCCTCGATGCGGCGCTCATTGGGCAAGGGAAAGGACTGGGCGGAGGTTGATTGAGGGGAGCTCGAGGTCGATTTGACATGACGTGGGAACAGCACCCCGGCAAAGAAGCCGGTGCAGAAAATCACCATCGTCGCTACGATGACTTTCCAGTTCGTGATCATGGTCAATCCTCGACGTTGTCTGACAGGTCGATGGCGTCGACGACCGCCAGTTCGAGGTCGTCCGAGCTGCTGGAGGATGCATCCCAAGCTTGCGTATCTTGCCAATTCCAGAGAGCAATTCCCGAGAGCAGGATGAGGCAGGGAACCGTTCCGCGCCACAACCCGACTGCCCACACCAACCAGGGATCGGTCGGGGTAGGACTGGTTGCCAGACGAGCCATGATACGCTTTTCGAAGGCGTAAGGGACAGCGCTCGAGGGGGGATTGCCCCTAGCCACCTTAAGCAGTCTGCGTTGTAAACGGTCCAGTTTCATATCCAATATACAGTTCAGATGCGAGTAGAAGCCACCGGGTTACAAGTATTTCGTCTGCGCCACTCGCTTGAGGCACTTTCGCATCTCGGCTCGAGCTCGAAAAGCGCGTACTTTTACCAACGGGACTGACCACCCCGTTAACGTGGCGATCTCCTTCACCGATCGTTCCTCAATCTCGAGCAGCGTGATGACCAAGCGGGAGGGGGGAGATAGTTGCTCTAATAGCTTCTCCACTAATAGCTTGGCAGCATTTGCGTCGTCCGTGTCGCTCTCGGAGCCGGCCGCGAACCGTTCGAGCCAATCCTCCTCCTCATGGCTGATGTCGGTCAGGTTGTCCTCCCGGTTTCTTTGGTGGCCGCGCAGGAAGTCGTAGCAGGTGTGCACGGCCAGCCTCATCAACCAGTGTTCGAAGGGGGCGTCTCCGCGCCACGAGGAGAGTTTATGAAATGCTTTCGACCAGATCTCCTGCACGATGTCCTCGATCTCGCTCTCCCGTCGCGCGTAGCGTCGGGCGGTTCCGAAGAGCCTTGGGGAATAGCGGACCACCAGCGGTTCAAAGCTGGCGACCTTCCCCTCCAGAACCTCGCGGATCAGGTCCGCATCGGTCCGGTCATTGCTGACGCTCTCGGTGACGTTCAAGCGGTCGTTCGTTCCGATGGATGGGTTCAGCCTGAACCCGGTTTCCACGGCTATTTCTTGTCCGGAGACGGTGACGAATTGGTCCCGGCATCGGGCTTCGGTTTTCGAGGTGTTTGGAATCCGCGAGCCACCTCTTCCAGTCGTCGTAGCTGTTTTTCCTCCTCGGCTGTCAGGGCGCGTTCCTTCTTACGCTTTCGGAGCCCATCCAGGCGCTTCTCCAGGCGCTGGCGGATCTCCAGGCGGCGTTGCTCTCGTTCCGCCGGAGTCAGCGCGCCTTTGAGAGGTAACACCTTCCGTTCTCGCAGCGCTTTCAACCGGGCTTCCCGCTCCTCGGGGCCCATCTTGAGAAGTTGGTCGTGAGTGGGAGCTTCAGCCAAGGAGCGAGCGGGCGCCAGGACTGTAAGAGTCGACGGTGCCGGCGGTGGAGGGGGAGGCGTTGGTGGAGCCTCGGCGAGCGTGGCTGCGGACACGACCATCGGTGCCCCCAGGCAAAGCGAGAGTCCGGCGGCTTGGCAGAGTTTTCGACGATGGAACCGAAACATAAGAATTTCTGGATTCGTGAGAACCATCATTTGGTTCCCACCCAAGGGCAAGACGAATCCCGGTCGACCCAGGTTACGGTCGCCTCGTGCGGATCGGTGCGCCGGGGTTGCCTGAGCGTTCTGCTCTTGGGAACCAAGGAATGAAGTGTCCGGGGAATTCCGCGGTTCGGTGGGCTAACCTACAGGACGAGTCCTCAGCACCTGTTCCATTCGCTGGGAGAACTGCTGCAAAGAGGAGGTGATTTTAGCAGGTTGATCGTTGAGCGTGGTTACCATCTTGTTCACCAATTCTGGTTTCATGCGCATCAGTTCCGTGGCCGCAGAAATCAACGACAAGGCATTGTTGATATCGTGGCGCGCATTGGACAGCTGTTTTAAGAGGTCCGCAATTTCTTGCGGACTCAACGTCACTGGCTCGGATGGTAGACCCATGCGGTTTTATGAACGCAGAAACCGTACCGTCCTCCCAGATTTCGGGTGATTCTCCTTGGCCTCGAGCAAGTGGTTGGAGGGGGAGGAGAAGGTGATGGTTGGCACAGGAAGTGTTTCTGTCCGAGGTCGTGTGTACCGATCCTGTACAATCTCCCGAGCAACGAGATGGCTGGTTGACACCCTTTCGATTCGGGTTGTTTCTGGTGGCCCTGCTGACTCTGGCCTTTTTCGACCTGATTTCGGGTGGAAGAAGCCTTTGGTATTCAGATTTCAGCGCCATGGGGTTGCCGGTGGTGCATCATCACCGTGCCTCGGTCTGGGCGGGGGAACTGCCGCTCTGGAATCCCTACAGCAATTGCGGCGCTCCTTTTTTGGCTCAATGGGGAACGATGGTGCTGTATCCGTTTTCCCTCTTCTATGTTTTGTTCCCGTTGCCATGGTCGCTGAACTTCTTCTCGATTGGGCATTTGCTACTCGGTGGAATGGGCATGTTTTACCTGGTCCGCGCTTGGACTGGCCGTCCTTTGGCCGCCGGAATTGCGGGTGTCGCTTTCGTTTTTAATGGGATCTCCATGTCCTGTCTGGTCTGGCCCAACTATGTCGTGGCGTTGACCTGGACGCCGTGGTTGGCGCGCTGGCTGAGGGCGGCTTGGTTGCAGGGGGGGCGGCCGATCCTGTATTCGATCCTCGCCGCGGCTTGCCAGCTGTTGGCAGGAGCCCCTGAGCTGACGCTGTTGACCTGGTTCGCGCTGGGTACTCTTTGGCTTTCGGACGTTGTGGCTGGCGAAACCACCTGGGTCCGGTCAGGAGCCCGCGTCCTGAGTGTGGTGGGAGTGGCCGCGTTGCTTTGCGCGGCACAGCTCATTCCGTTTGGAGAGCTGTTGGCACAGTCGCATCGGATGGGCGCCTTTCGTCCCAAGGAATGGGCCATTCCAAGTACGGGTTGGGCTAATCTTGTTCTTCCCGTTTTTCGTTATGGCCCCCCGAGTGACCAGATTCCGCAGCTCCAGGTGGGGCAGGGTTTTTTGATCTCCTATTATCTTGGACTGGGACCTTTGTTGCTGTCGGTGCTGGCGTTGCTTCGCCCACAGCGCTTGGCCGTGGTCGGTCTGTGGATCCTGTCGGTGCTTTGTCTGCTCTTGGCGATGGGCGATCATTTCGTCCTGCACCCGGCGGTCGGACGCTGGATTCCGGCGATCTACACGGCTCAGTTCCCGGTGAAGTTCACGCTGATCTTGGCCTTCAGTCTGCCTTTCCTCGCCGGATTAGGGGCGGCACAACTTCTGGACACGTTCAGGTTGCGGGTGATGGTTGTTTGGGGGGTGCTCTTGGTCGGTGCGCTGATGGTGATCGCGGCCTGGGGAGCCGAGTCTGCCGATGGCCTCCAGCAATACCCGTGGATTTGGTCCAATGCCTGGGCTCGTTTGGCTTGCTTCTTAGTGGTGGTGGTCGGGTTAGCTCGGCTGTCCAGCCCGGACTCCAAACCATACGGGGTCGTCGTGTGTGTGCTCGTCGGAATGGCGGTCATGTTCGACGGTACTTCACACAATCAGACTCTGATTCCCAGGATGAATGCCTCGGCCTTCTCGCCGGGGCTCTGGGCGCAACAGAATACCAACGCCTCGGTTCGATTGGGCCAGGCGAGGGCATTTCTGTCGCCGCAGGCTGAGCAGTCCTTGGTTTCCCGAACTGTACAAGGCGTGGAGAACCGAATCTTCAGCCGTCACCTCGCCCTGTGGTCGCACTTCAACCTCCTGGAGGGGATTCCCAAGGTCAACGGGTCCTCGGCGTTGCCGATGCGTGGACAAAAGGAGATCGAGCGTCAGATCTACCGTTTTCGCAATCCAGAGTTGCAGGGGGTGCTCGATTTTCTAGGAGTCACCTGGTTCACTCCGGGGGTGGACCCGACGCACTGGGAACCTCGGCCTGGAGCGCATGGGTGGTTGCAGGTGGGGGCGCATCCTAAGTTCGACGAGAAAACCAATCTTTTGCAGCGAGTTTTTTCGAAGTCCTTCAACTCGGCACGCGAGGTTTGGTTGTCCTCGGAGTACTCCCAGGGATTCACTGGACGAAACGGCTCAGGTCGCATCGTGGAGCAGCAGGTCGGGATTCATCGATTGGAGGCGACCTTGGAGATGGCCGCCGACGGGGTTCTCACCGTCGCTCAAAGCTATTCACCTCATTGGAGGGCTTGGGTGAATGGGGTGGAGGTTCCGTTGGTGTCGGCGAATGGAGCATTTCAGGCAGTCCCGGTTCCCCGCGGACTGAGCCGAGTGGAAATCCGATACGTCGATTCGGGGTTTCAGTTAGGTCTAGCACTTTCCCTGCTCACAGCCCTGGGACTAACGTGGGCATTGTTGCGTTGGCCGACCCGGCGGCGGGGCGAGGTGGTCCTGACGGCTGAGCCGTTCGACGATCCCGCAGTCTCCGACCTTCCCAAAGCCGCCTAGCACAAACACCCCGACTCCGAGTCGAGGTGTTTGTGCTAGAATGCACTGCGTGCGGGAAGACTGACCGCTCTTGCGATTCAAAGGGTTCGGAAATGACTTTCAGGGAGATTTCCAGAGAAAGCTAAGACGGAAGGTTTAGTCACGGATTTCTCGGATGACTCGGATGTAAGAGAAGAAGGGAGTTTCACTTCCGGTCCCTTCAGGATTCCCAATCCGTCGGTTCTCACTGGTTGAGTGCTCCTCCGCGTTCTCCGCGCCTCTGCGAGAAAAGATCCCTCCCCTGACTCGGAAGGACTGCCGGAATCTCTCGCGGAGGCCGTCGGAATGAGTCTTCGCAACTTTTCCCCACGCTCGTTGTTGAACTCCGGTGTGGGCTTGCTGGGTCGCGTGGCGAGACGTAGGGGGGGGGCGGTCAGGTGCCCGCTCCCGCGGTCTAACTAAGTGCGAGAAAAGATATTGGCGAGTTGGGGGGGACAATGCGATAGTCTCTGCATTGCAACCGAGTCCAGCTCCGCTGCGTCGGCACCGCGAGACTGACGACCTTTTGAATCTGACTATATGAAACTGAATTCACGGCGGGGATTTACCCTGGTGGAAATTATGATCGTGGTGGCCATCATCGGCGTCCTGGCTGCCATCGCAATTCCTAATCTAGTTAAGGCGCGGAAGGATGCCCAGCGAGCTGCGTGCATTCAAAATCTGCACACGATCGAAGGAGCGAAAGAGGTTTGGGCGCTGGAGAAGAAAGGGGGCCCGACGGACTCGCCGAGCGACGCCGACCTAGTCGGGGCCGACAAGACTCTGAAGAACAAGCCGAAGTGCCCGGCCGGTGGCACCTACACCTATGGCAATATGGATACGCGCCCCGCGTGCTCCATCGCTGATCACATACTTTCCGACGGAAACTAGTCGGCTGAAGACCTTCATTCCCTTTCAGCCGTAGGCGATTCTTCAGGTGCCTGGCGGCTCCACCCGTGCGTTTTCGCGACGCACGGGTTTTTTTATGGGTTGGACGGGGGTGAGGGGGCTGTCTCTGAGACAACTTCCCCTGAGAGTGTCCTGATGTCGTACACCAGGCGGGAGGCTTTGAGATGAAAGAGTTGATATTCGGGCCAAATTGCTGGGGTTTCTGAGAAGAACGGCTGGTGGCATGGCCGCTGCTTAATGGATGGAAGTGCTGTGGTTCGTAGAAGGCAATGTGTGAAGTGAACCGCTCTTATTTAAACCGCCTTCTGCTGAGTTCACACCATGGTGCTAGAGAAAAGCGAAGAGAGAGACTATGAAATCCATTAAGAACAGCAATCGTCGTTCGGGCTTCACCCTGGTAGAAATTATGATCGTCGTCGCGATCATCGGCATGCTTGCCGCCATCGCGATTCCCAACTTCGTGAAAGCTCGTAAGGCGAGCCAAGCGAGCGCCTGCATCAACAACATGCGCCAGATTCAAGGTGCCAAGGCCACCTGGGCTTTGGAGAACAAGAAGCAGGGCACCGACACCCCGGCTGATACCGACATCTTTGGCGCGGCTGCGTATATCAAAGCGGCGCCGACGTGCCCCGCTGGTAACACTGCTTATGTGCTCGGCACGGTTGACGCGAAGCAGGCTTGCCCGAATATCGCCACTGAGGCGCTCCATACCCTCGGCGACAGCTACTAAGATTAGCTAGCAGATGTCGCCTCGGAGGCGACTTAGATACGGTTTCCAACGAGCCCGGGGCGAACTTCGCTCCGGGCTCTTTCTGCTTTGGCTATTGCGGTCGCGACTTGTCGAACTCCAGATCCGCGCTTAACGTGACTTCGTGCACGTCGTTTTAAGCCCCGTCCGCCAGCCCAGTTTCTGGGCGATGGTTGTCCTGTTCTGGAACATCAGCCTCTCGATCTCGGCTGCTCAGGAGAAGCAAATCCGCTTGCGCCAGCAGGTGATCCGTACCCAGCCTGCGACTCCGGCCGCTCGAATCGCTCCTCAGGCCGAGGATCTTGTCTCGGGTCTCTATCTGCTTCAGTTGGAGGGCCGGCTGGACCAAGGCTCCCGTGACATTTTGGTGGGAATGGGTATCGAGTTGCTCACGTATGTTCCCGACGACGCGTTTATCGTGCGCCTTCGCGAAGCGTCCCTCTCGGCGATCCGAGCTCTTCCCGCCGTTCGTTGGCTGGGGGAGTATCGCTTGGACTACAAGCTTCACCCGGCTTTGGCGCGGTGGCGCAAAGAGGGCGTGGCGGGACTGGACCGGCGGGTCAACATCCTGCTCTCTCCCCGCACGGGCCTTTTGGAGCGCGGGCTCCTACAACGGCGGTTGAGCCGGTTGGAACACTCCAGCGAGACTCGGTTCGGTGGGTTGATGCGAGGTAGGATCCAAGTGGGGCAGCTCTTGGAGTTGCTCAGCTCCCCCTGGGTGCTCTGGGTTGAGCCCGCCCCGACTCCTAAGCTCGTCGACGAAATTGCGGCCAAGATTGTGGCCGGGGATGGCGGGAGTGGGCGCCTTTACACACAAGAACTCGGATTCGACGGCTCCGGGGTGACCGTGGCGGTGGCGGACAGCGGGCTGGACACCGGCATTATCGAGGAAATGCACCCGGACATCGCCGGCCGGGTTACCGCCCTGTTCTACTATGGAGCCCTCACGGACGCTTCGGACGGACACAGTCATGGCACTCATGTCACTGGTATCGTGGCTGGTAACGCCTCCACCGGGGAACAGGACGAGAACGGCTTTCTTTACGGGCTCGGAGTGGCTCCCGGATCCAAGATCGTAGCCCAGCGACTCTTTGACGATTTCGGGGGATACGAGGCTCCGCCCAGCTACGAAACCCTGACTCGTGATGCGGTACGAGCGGGTGCGGATATCGGGAGCAACAGCTGGGGGGACGACACTCAGGGTGCCTACGACATTAGCGCCGCGGAGTTTGATGCCTTGGTGCGGGATGCCGATGCCCTGACGCCGGGAGACCAGGAATACATTCTGGAGTTCTCCGCGGGGAACGCCGGTCCCGGGGCTCGGACCATCGGAAGTCCCGCCGTAGGAAAGAACGTGATCGCCACCGGAGCTTCCCAGAACGATCGGCTCGACCTTTTCATCTATGGCGACGGCATTGACGCGATGGCTGATTTTTCGAGCCGGGGACCCTGTGAGGACGGGCGCATCAAGCCGGATGTCGTGGCGCCGGGGACCTGGATAGCTTCGATGAAATCGCGAGTGGCGCCGGAGGACAATGCCTGGGCCTCGATCTCCGAGGACTACATTTACCAAGGGGGAACCAGCCAGGCGGGACCCCAGGTTTCAGGGGCGGCGGCGGTCTACGTGCAGTACCATAAGTCCCTTTATGGCAAGAAGCCCTCACCGGCCATGGTCAAGGCGGTGCTCATCAACTCGGCCATCGATATGGATGATGACTTTGGAACAAGCTCGATCCCGAATCAGGACGAAGGCTGGGGGCGGGTGGATCTGACGCGCGTTATCGGAGCCGAGCCCAGGCGATACGACCTGACGGATCAGACGGTTCGGCTCAGCAGTGGGCAGATGTTCGAGAAGCGGGTGATCATCACCTCACAGGATCGGGAGGAACTCAAGGTTACCTTGGCCTACACGGACGTTCCGGGGTTTCCAGGAGCGATTCCCGCGTTGGTGAACGACCTGGATCTGGAAGTGGTGGGTCCAGACGGCACGGTTTATCGAGGAAATCAATTTGCTGGCGGGGAATCGGTCGCCAATCCCCTGAGGTCGGATCGGTTGAACAATGTGGAGGGCGTTCATCTCCGCCTGCCGCAGGAAGGCGAGTACCTCATTCGAATCCGGGCATTCAACGTCGTTCAGGATGCGATCGTGAGCACGCCGTTGATCGATCAGGACTTTGCACTGGTGGTCTCGGGCGGTCTTCCCGTTCCCAGCACCGCCGCGATTCTTATGGATCGCCCCAGCTACACTTCGCCTTCCCTCATCAGGCTCGCGGTGCTGGACCCTGAGTTCGCAGGCCAGCAGACCTTGACAGTCACCGTGAAGAGCACGACCGAGTCCGTGCCTGAATCTGTCCTGCTCCGGCTTTCAGGATCTTCGCTGTTGTTCACCGGGAGCATTGCCACCGTGACCGGCCCCGCCGTTCCGGATGGCCGACTCCAGATCGCTCACAACGATGTGATTGAGATTGTGCACCGGGCGGAGGACGGCCAGGAGTTGAAACGGATCGCTCGTGGCGATCTGGTGGCTCCCATCATCGGTTCGGTCGCCACCACCAATGAGTTTGGAAATACCGTGGTTTCGTGGCTCACGGACGAGCCTTCGAGCTCCATCGTCCGCTATGGGCTGTCCGGGCTTTCCGCTGCCGTTACCAATGAAGTTGCAGTCACCAACCACTCCGTGATTCTGGCGGGGTTGGTCCCTCGGCGATCCTATGTGTTTGAAGTCGTGGCGCGGGATGAAGCAGGCAACCACTCGACGAACAACAACGGCGGCGCGCTGTTTACCTTCACATCGGCGCCGAACAAGACTCTGCTGCTCGTGGATGCATATGAGCCGGATCAGCTCTTTGACACGGATTTTATTCCGCTGACGTCTTATACTTCAGTCCTGGATGCTTTGGGTGTGAGTTACGACGTCTGGGATCGGAGCGCGAGACCCGAGATCAAGTTGGAGAACTTGGAGACTTATCGGGTCGTGATCTGGCGTATCAATGACATGGACTTTTTTGCGGGTATCACGCCCGGGGAAGTCGCCGCCCTCGATCAGTTTCAGGAGACGGGCGGGTCTTTTTTCATGGCGAGCATGGAAGGCCTGAGCCGTTTTTCGAATCCCACTTTCCAAAGCCAGATCGCCCACGTGGCCTCGTTTGAGGCCGACCTGGAAGCTCCAGGGGCTCTCGGCAGTTCCGGCGATCCGGTCAGCGATGGCTTGGAGTTGTCCCTCGACTACTCCAATTACGCTGCATTCGCGGAGTTGACTGAAATGGCGGATCTATCGGACCACCTCACCGCTGGCGACGAAGCGGTGCCCATCCTTACGGACGCTGTGAGTGGTGAGCCCATTGGCCTGCGCTTCCCGCGCTTTCCGGCTGGCGTTCGCCGAGGCCGAAGTGTGTATCTGGCTTTCCCATTGGATGCGATACGCATGAATGGCCCATCGCCCAACAACCGGACGGAGTTTATGCGGCGGGCGTTGGCTTTTCTGGCTCCGGGGGCAGACGGGACGCCTACCATCACCTTGGACAATGGTCGGTACACCTTGAGTAGCCGCATGTCGATCGAGCTAGGGAACTCGGAGCTGGCTGAGCGGGGCTCGATCGAAGTCAGGGCGTGGAGCGACACGACACCGGAAGGGGTGCGCGTGACCCTCACTGAGAGCCCGAAGCTAGGGGTCTTTCGTGGAAGCTTGATCTTGGTCAACCCCACGGTTGGCCAGGGTGTTGGACGATTGGTGGCCGCTGAGGGCGATGATATCTGGGTGCAGTTTGTGGGCCCCACGCCGGGCCAAACCATTACCGCATCAGCTCGCATCGACACCATTGCTCCGAACATCACCGATGGCCCTGACATTGAGGCTGATTATGAGGGGGCGACTGTTTCGTGGACCACTTCCGAGGCGGCGGACTCACTCATCGAGTTCGGTGAGACCAGGAGGCTCGGCCGGACCGCCTTTCGAGGTTCCTTGGATGTCGAACATGAGCTGAGCTTCCAAGGCTTGGATCCGGACCGGCTTTACTATTACAAAATCACGAGCCGAGACCAGGCGGGGAATGCCATCGAGGACGACAACGGAGGCCAGCTTTACACGTTTCGCACCTTAGCGCCCCGCGGGCTGCCCTGGCGCGATAATTTGGACAGTGGCGGTGATGACTGGACGGTGGTTGACTCGGAATTCACGATCGGCACCTGGCAGCTGGGCGTGCCGCGCAACGGGATGGAAACCGCCGCGCATTCTCCACCCAACGCCTGGGCCAGCAATCTGAACGGAGGAGTCCAAGATCTGGCCGAGAGCTTCCTGGTCAGTCCAGCGGTCAGTCTAGCAGGAGGCAATCGGGCGGTGCTGAAATTTTGGCACAGTTACGACTTTTTGCAGAAAAGCGAGTTGGACATCATCATCGGTGGCGAGGTGCTTCTGATCACCAACAACGCGCTGACGCCCATCGTGCTGCTCAGCTTGGGAGACGAGCGCTCCAACTGGCTGGAAGAAGAGATCGATCTGACGCCCTATCTGGGACGCGTGGCCTCGGTTGTGTTTCATTTCGTGACCTTCTCACTTGAAAACGAGCGACGGGCCGGATGGCTCATCGACGATGTGTCGATCGTAGTGGATACGGTGCCGACCGCATCCGTCGAGGTGACGAACAATCTGGCGCAGTCCCGTTTCGTCATCAGCGGTCCCGCCAGTCGAAGCGGCGCCGGGACGCATTTCCTGGATAACAATTTGCCGGCCGGAGAGTACCGAATCGTTTTCAATCCGGTTCCGTTCTACCACACTCCTCCTCCACAGACCAACACCGTGGCCTTGGGGGAGAAGCTGGTCTTCTCGGGCCTCTATGCCTTTGAGGATGCGAATGCTAACCGGATCTCTGACGACTGGGAAAAGGCCTACTTCGGCCAGGTCGCTGCCAGCCATCCGGGTGACCGGGATTCAGACCAGGATGGACAGACCGACCTAGGTGAGTTTCTGGCCGGCACGAATCCTAACTCCGACGAGTCGGTGTTGCGGATCGCTGCGCCGCTGCTGCAGCCCGGCGGTGCCGTGGTGTTGAGTTGGAGCTCTTCCGCCGGGCGCATCTATCGAGTGGTGCAGAGTTCAGACTTCCTGGCTTGGGAGCCGGTGACCGGGTGGATCTCGGCCCGAAGCGCCAGCCTCTCCCAAGTTCTTCCGCCCGATGACCAGGGGCGTGTGCGGTTCTTTCGAGTGGAAGTTCTGCCCTGAGCGCTATCCCGAGAACGATCATCAACTTCCAGCTTGGCAGAGACCTGGGGAACGTGGGTAGGCTCGGGCATGTTCTCTCACTTCTATCGGGGCTGGCTGGCTTCGTTACTCGCTTTTGGCATGATCCTGGGCGGGGAGCGGTTCGCGTCGGCGGCACCTGTCCGCCCTCCCAATGTCGTGATAGTGTTTTGCGACGATCTGGGATGGGGAGATTTGGGGTGCTACGGAGCCCGGGGTATTCGCACCCCGCGCCTGGATCGATTGGCCCGGGAGGGAACTCGCTTCACGAGCTTTTATGTCGCTCAGCCAGTATGCTCCGCCTCGCGAGCCGCGCTCCTGACTGGATGTTATCCGAATCGACTCGGAATTCATGGAGCGCTGTCTCCCAACAGTCGCATTGGACTGAACACCAATGAATGGACGATCGCGCGGCTACTCAAAGCGCGCGGTTATGCCACCGGCATGATGGGCAAGTGGCATCTCGGCCGGCCTGAATCGCTTCTTCCCCTTCGGCACGGCTTCGACGAGTACTTCGGGCTTCCATACTCAAATGACATGTGGCCGCGTCACCCGACGGCCAAGACCGGGACTTATCCCCCTTTGCCCCTGATCGACGGGGATCGCGTGGTTGAAACGATGCCGGATCAAAGGGAACTGACTCGACGCTACACGGAGAGGGCCGTGTCCTTTATTGAGCGGCACGCAGAGAGCCCCTTCTTTTTATATTTGGCGCATTCGATGCCCCACGTTCCGCTTCATGCGAGTGCGGGATTCGCGGGCAAGTCGCCGGCCGGCCTGTATGGAGATGTCATTGAGGAGATCGATTGGTCGGTCGGGCAGGTGCTCGACACTTTGTCGCGACTTGGGCTCGAGCAGAACACCCTGGTGGTGTTCACCTCCGACAACGGCCCCTGGCATTTCTACGGGAACCACGCAGGTAGCGCCGGGCCATTTCGGGAAGGAAAGGCCTCGACGTTCGAGGGCGGGGTCCGAGTGCCGTGTCTGGTGAAATGGCCCGGACACGTGCCGGCGGGCCGAGTCAGCCACACCCCTTGGATGACCATCGACCTGCTTCCCACGATAGCCCAGATCACTGGGGCGCCCTTGCCTCCACTGCCAATTGACGGACGCAGTGTCTGGCCGGTGCTTCGGGGTGCGCCCGGAGCTCGTTCGCCCCAGGATGCGTATTACTTCTACTACAACAGCGGGGAGCTCCAGGCGATGCGGAGCGGTCGATGGAAGCTTCATTTTCCACACAAAGCCATTGTTCTGAACGGCAAACCTGGCGGCCTTGATGGGCGGCCTGCGGCCACGGTGGAGTTGCCTGTAGGGCAGGAGTTGTATGACTTGGATCGCGATCCAGGAGAGACTCGCGACCTGGCGGCCACTCACCGCCGGACCATCCGCCGTTTGCAGCGGTTGGCTGAGGCTGCCCGGGTCGAATTGGGGGACACAGCCACGAAGCAACCCGGAATTGGCAGACGGGCTCCGGGTCGAGTGGAGTGATCTCGGACCGCGGTGGGATGCCCGAACTCCTTAAGGCTGTCGTGGTGTCGTTAGCCGATAGAAGCGGTTGGTGCTAAACCCCGGGTCATCGATGGTCACCATCCGATCGGTCGCCTGGGCCGGAATATCCTGCCATTTCAGCCATTTACCCTCGGCCAACCTATCGTTGAGGTGGAGGCTGTAGGTGCGGTTCGAGCGGGCCTGGAACGACACGGAGGCGCCTCCCAGTGAAGAACATGCCTCGATCCTTAAATAGCTCAGGGCATCCGTTGGATTCGTCCCAGCGATGAATTCCTCCAGATTGGTCAATCGATCGCCGTCGGTGTCCGCGCCCGCAGGTGCTCCGGTGGCGGATCCAAAGAAGCGGGTTTCCCATTCGTCCGACAGCCCGTCCTTGTCGGTATCGGCCACGTAGGTGAGCAGCGCATTGGTCGAGGTTAAGCCCGTGCTCCTGGCCTGATTGGTGACGTGAATGGAATACGACGACCAGGGAGGTGCGGCGTTGCTGCCGGACACTGTGAAGTACGCGGTGTGCTGCGACAGCACCTGAAATCCCCCGGGGAAGGCGGTCGGAACGTTGACATTGTTGCGACGGAGCCGGTAACCGATGGGCAGAGTGGCGGTGTTGGTGATGCTTACACTCAACGTGATGCTGGATCCCGCGACGACGGTCTGACTTAACGGCTGCTGGATGATCAGTGGATCCACCAACAGGCTGAGCAGGGCGGTATCGCTGGTCACGGTCAGCACTTGGTCTGAAACGCGGACGCTATACTGAGCGGCGTCGGCGCCCTGCACGTTGGGCAGGCTTAGTGTGGAATTCGTCGAGCCCGGGAGGCTCGTGCCATTCTTGCGCCATTGGTAGGTGATCGGCTGCGGGCTGTATGCCAGCACGCGCAGGACGACGTTACTCCCGGGACGCACGGCCAGGCTTTGCGGCTGCGATAAGATGCTGGGAGGCAGCTCAACGCTGATCACTGACTCCGAACTGACTGCGCTCCCTCCCTCGTTGTAGGCGATCACATCGTAGTTCCCGGCCTGCGCCCGCTGGAGTGAGTTCAAGTGCAGCGTTTGGTTGGTTGCGCCCGGGATCGGGGTTCCCTTGTGACGCCAAACGTACTGGGCGGCCGGGGTGGCAGTGGCCAGTGCTTCCAGGCGGACGTCGCTCCCAGCCACCACGGTCTGACTGAGCGGATTCAGTCGGAACTTTGGGGCTTCGATTCCGCTCGTCGTGAGGGCCCGTCCCGGAGAGGGGGCGGCGCCCACCCAAGAAGTTGGGTCATTTCCGAAGCTCGTCTCGCCTCGGCGCTGGAGGGAGAGACCCGTGCCTCGGGTTGTGTTGGGCCATGGATTCTCGGATCGATAGTCCACCCTATCTACATCGATCCGCACCAAGCGACCATCGGCCAGACGGTCCGGAGCCTGGAGGATTACAGTGTCCGCCGCATTGTCGAGCCTGCCCAGATAGGGCCCTAGCAGCCGGGTTGTGGCGCCCACGTTGAGTCCCGCGCGAAACGCGTCGCTTTCCCTCAGGTTGGATGGATCAAAACCGACCACGATGAGGTGCTCGCCCGCTGCCAGCAGCAGGTTCGTGGGGAACTCGAAGCTAACTCCGCCGCTAAGCCGCCAGGGCAGGGTGGGGGTGCCGGGATTGAAGAGTAGCACGCTTGATGTCGAGGAGTTCTGTATCTCCAAGAACTCATCCGAGGCGGGCGCCTGCGCATTATCGGCGGGCGGCTGGACGTAAAGTTCGCTGAGGATCAGGGGGCCAAGCCGCGGTCCGCTGTTTTCTGTTCCCAGGCTGATCTCGGTCTGTGGAACAAGACGTTCTACCCCGGTGCTGGTGACATGACGTCCCAGGCTCGTGGTGTTGTAGGTCGCGCCGAATCGAAAGCCGTGCAGATATCCGGTGAGTTCTCCGGTTGCGTCAGCGCTCACCAGCCAGACTTCATCGCCATCGGCCGAGAGGGCGAAGCCATTGGCTCCGATTCCAAAGTCGGCTTCGGAGAAGACGAGGTAGCCTCCGGGCGCAATCCGGGTGTTGAAGGGAATGCGGAACTTTTTGGGTGTTTTTAAATCGTCGCTCAGCCACCAGCCTCCGATGTCTGCCTGGGTTGAGGTGGGATTCCGTAGTTCGATGCGGTCGGTCCATGGCGGCGTTTCTGTTCGACTCAGGACCTCGTTAACCCACACGCCGGGCGGCCTGGACGGCGTCGGATTGCTGAGCCCTGGTGAGCCGGATATCGAAGCGCTGATCTGCCATTGATCCCGTGTTCCCCAGGAGTCGGGCTCCGCCAGTTCGTCAATGATGACGAGGGAGAATCCGAGTCCATCGGAGAGGGGGTGCCAGTCGGGTTGGTAGGCGAAGTCCAAAATTTCCTCGCCGGTGGCATCGACGAGTTGCAGGCGCTCACCGCCATTGTCCAGAGAACCTTCGTATTGGCCGGCGATGTTGGGTCGCGGGCCATAGTGCGACGTGAACCTGGCTCTATCCTTGACCACCAGGACAGTCTGGCCCGCCCCGAGGTCCGCCACGGCCGACGTCGAGAAATCGAACCTCACGCCGTTGATGAGACGGATGCCCCGCAAACTTAAGGTGGTGTCCACGGACGTGTTTTTGAATTCGAGATAATCCAGCGTGTCGCTGGCGTCAGCGCCGCTCGTTTCCGCCGGCGCGTGATACATCAATTCGGTGATCCGTAGAAACCTTTGGGCCTCGCTGGGATTCGTAGCCGTGGTGATTTCGTGGCGAATAGCCCCCAGATCGTCGACCAAGCGGACGACTTCTCCTCGGGCGGAGAGCTGACCTTGATAAGGTCCCACGACCAGGTTGCGCTCGCCCCCCTTGGGGGACTGACTGCGGCGCCGAAAAGCCAGGTTGTCTGCTGCGACATAGAGACGTTGTTCTGAACCCACCACGGTGCCTGGCTTGAATTCAAACTGGACTCCGCCGCTCAGGCGCCAACCCGACAGGTCCACCGCGTAGGGCGTGGGATTGGTCAGACACACGTACTCCTCAGCCTGGTTGCCACTCGTGGGATTGACCTCCCAACTCGCGATTTCAATTTGAACATTGGGAGGCTGTGGAGGGGGAATAACTCCGTTGATCCCTGCCGGTGTGTTCTCCGAAGAGTAAATCCGGTAGAGTTCGTTGCGTCGGGACTGAATGTTCGACTTCAAGGCGCGGACCTCGTTCGAGACGCCGTTTCCAAGGTGGGGATAGGCTGGAGCGAACCAGGCATCCACCCGATTCTCGAGGCGCCCCACCGGCCCCAGAAACTCATCCATGACCGAACGCAAGCGGCGGAGGATCAGTGGGCGGGTCCGCCGATCGTTGAACAGCGCCTCCCAGACCCAGTTCCACTGATCCGGGTTTAGCCATCGGTGGGCGATATCGCCATGGAATGGATGTACCTCATGGTTAAAGTCCCCGCCGGTTCCCCAGGTGAGGTCCATGTCCCATGGGAAAATCTCCCATTCTCCGGTGCCGTTGGTATCCCGATAGAAATAGAAGTTCTTGCGGACCGCATCGATGTTTCGGGTGACCGCGCGAACCGCGAAGTAGTTGATAAAACTGGGTAGGTTGAAGTTATCGAACATGAAGGCGGCCCGGCCCTCAATGTTGTTGGTCGCGCGGACGGCAGTGGAAATGGCTTGGAGATCGCTACGGTCCTCAAAGAGTCGCGTCTTCTTTTCGACGCCGTCGGTCACGTCGTTGAATCCGGGGGTGAGTTCGGCTCTTTGCACGAACTTGTAAAGTGCCCCGTCGCGATCGTAGCCCCTCCTGGCCAAGAAGCGCTCGTCGACCTGCTCCACATAGAGGGCGACGCGGTCGGCAGTGTTGTTGGCGCGCATCAGGATCGGAAAACTGTTTCCGGCGCTGCTGCCGGCGGCGCGATGCAGTTCGTAGGAGAAAGGGATGCGCATGTAGCTAGGGTCTCCTCCATTACTGTTCAGATTGGCCTCTTCCACGCGTCCGACTTCCTCGTTGATGCGCACATGCTGTCCTGAGTTGAAGTCAAACTTTTGGGACCCAATAGAGGTGAATCCACCGCGCTCGCGAACAAAGATATTGTCGAAGTATTCCCCGTTGAACCAAACCGCGCCCCGGCTCCCGGTCCGGTTGCGAGCATTGCCAGTGCTTTGGGCGAACCACTCCCAAACGGGCAGGGCGCTGGTCACGCCCGGGTTGGCCACGACGGTGCCAAGGTATTCCGGGGAGTTCTCTGGATCCTCAAAGAGCGGCCAGCGGGAGTTGCGGCCAGCCGCGTCGGTGGCGGTGACCAGGAACCGAACTAGTTGACCGGGCTTGGAGGCATCGGCCGGAATCACGGCCCCGTAAAGACCGTCCCCAGCCCCCCCGTCGGCATGCTTGCCATCATCAAGCATGCGCAGTGTGTTCGTTGCTCCATACATGATCCGGTAGCGCAGGTTGACTTCCTGCACCGCACTGAAAGCGGGAGTCACCCGCGCCGTTACGGTGATGTCTTCCGAATCGCTGGGACGGAGCGGCGGAGCCGGAGAGAAGGCGATCTCGCTCAGAATGGGACCGAGGTCTTGCGAACCCTGGCTATTCGGTTGGCCCGGCGTCGGCCGCCTGAAGTAACGAGGCGTGGTGGTGAAGTCACCCACATAGGTCGCTTCCAGTTCAGCGAGCATCAAGAAATCGCGGTTGCTGGCCTCGAGGTTCAGGCCGTGGATGGCTAGAATGTTGGTTCCCTCCTGCAAGAATCCGCGGGCCGCCGTGACGTTAAACTCCTCGAACTTGATCGCCTGGTCGTTTGGGTGCCGCTCGGAGGCTTTCGAATCCCAGCTGACTTCGGGCGGCGCGTGCGCGCCGGTTATCTCCTGTCCGTTGAGGTAAGCGACGAACCCATCGTCGTACTTCATCCGCAACCGGAGCAGTCCGATCGAACTCAGGTTGGACACGACAAAGGGGAGCCGCAGCCAGGCTGACGCCTCCACGCCATGCATGAGGTTTCCGATGTCGGTCGCGATCAGCGATGCATACGACGCGTTGGGCAGGAAGACCCCGTTCGTGCCCGTTCGATAAAACCCGATGATTTCCGCAGCGGATAGAGCACGCTCCAGCACGAAGACCTCGTCGACCTGGCCGGGAAAGAACTCCGCCGCGCTGTCGTTGGTGCCCCCGGCGCCAACACGCAGCGGTCCAGACGTGTTGGGGGTGAAGGTCGTGGCGATGGTTCCGGCGGTTGCTCCATTGACGTAAAAGCGCATCGAGGTGCCATCGAATGTTCCCACCAGCAAGGTCCAACTGTTGAGGCTGACGGCTGGCCCGTTCAGGGCAGTCCAGGCTCCCTGACCCCCGTTCCCGGTGAGGAATGACCAACGCTGGTTCGCTCCGGCCTGAAAGGCGTAGCCCTGCTTGGAGGGATCGGCCCGCGACGAGAGGGGAGAGCGAACCCGCGTGGAGGTCTCGGTCAGTCGGACCCAGCATCCGACAGTGAACAGCTGCGGATTGAGCTCGGGCATGTAGGCCACCTCAATGCGATCATCGATCCCGTCGAAGCCTGCCGCGCCATTCGAGCTCTCCAAGCCGGCGTAAGTCGGGGGGCGAGGACCAGGGAGGTTGAGCTGGGCTCCATTGATGGCAACGCCGGCCGCGCGGGAGCCCAGACTTCCTTGGTTCCCAGTCAGAGTTGTCCCCGATTCGCCGAAAGCCAGATAGAGCAGCGGCCCGCCCGCCAGCACACGATCTGGAAACGCTCCAGCTGCGTACTCCGGCGCTGGTGTCTCGAATCCGATTCCGTTGGTTGCGGACGCCCAGCTGGAATCATCAAATCCAGGCAACGTCCAGCTTTGGCCGCCGGTGCTGCTGGAGGGAATGTGTAGCCTTCCTGGCGAACGGGGGGAGACCAAGAGCTGGGTGGATAACTCCGCTGCCGGCCCGAATGAGATATCCGTAAACTGCCGTGGGAAGGCGGGCGAGTATTCCGTGGCCTTGGTCACACCGTCCGGCTCAACGAGTGCCAAATACTCTCCATCCGACGATAGCTTGAAATTCGTGTGCAATGTTCCACCGGGAGCTCGTCGATCCTTGGCGGACGCAAAGACGATGAGGTAACTTTTGGCCGGTAGATTGGTTGACGGGAATGCCCACTTCAACGGCGCCCCCGAATTGTCTGTCAGCCCCCAGCCTGCCAGGTTGACCGCGGCCTCCGTCTGGTTGTGGATTTCGATCCAATCCTCGAAGTCGCCGTCCTCATCCGGGAGAGTGGAGCTGTTTCCGGCCATGAACTCGGAAAGCACGAGTTGGCTGGCTGCGAACGCAGTCGACGGTACGAGGCATGCCAGTAGGGTGAGTAGAGCGAGATTGTGGCGCGTGTTCATGAAAATACGGAACCCACTGCCGACTATATGTCTGAATGGAGCCTCGTGGCAATGGCGACGTGGGTTGGTTCGGACCGTACCTCCGCGCCTGGCAGCCATCGCTGCTTGCTAGCCTTGGCGGAGGTGGGACGCTCGTGGGTCCCCTGGGCCATGCCGGCAGTCTGTGCAGGGAGGCTTGCTTCCCCCCCTCTCTCGCGGTCAAATGGAGCCCTGATGAGTCCATTCTATCTTTCCCACTGGATCCCTAGGTCCTTCCTGCTGGCTCTTGCGTTCGCCTTCCCCTCGGGCATGGCTCGCTCTGCTCCGGCGGCCGGGTTGGCGCCGGAAATCGTCAGCCTCATCACCACCGGCAAGGTAGTCTTCGTGGGTGACAGCATTACCTATAGCGGGCAGTACGTGGAGTACTTGGAAGCGGCCTTTCGCCTGAAGCATCCAACCCGGACATTCCAATGGATCAACATTGGATTGCCCAGCGAAACGCTTTCCGGTCTCAGCGAACCTGGGCATGCCGGCGGACAATTTCCTCGACCTGATCTACATGAGCGCCTCGAACGCATCCTGAAGCAGGTGCAGCCACAGCTGGTCGTCGCGTGTTACGGCATGAACGATGGCATCTATTATCCCTTTGGAGAGGATCGGTTCGCTAAATACAAAGAAGGCATGGAGCGGCTCAGGGATAAAGCGGCAGCTGCCGGAGCTCGGGTTTTGCATATCACGCCGCCTACGTTCGATTCGGTTCCCATCGCCAAGAACACGCTTCCTGCCGGCTTGCCCGAGTATCGAGCCCCTTATGTCGGCTACAATGACGTGTTGGATCGATACTCTGCCTGGCTCGTGGGACAACGGGCGAAAGGCTGGCCGGTGGTGGATATCCACTCGCTCATGAATGACCATTTGCGACAGCAGCGGCTGTCGAATCCCGGCTATCGTTTGGCGGGTGACGGCGTCCATATCGATGCCAACGGACACTGGCTGATCGCCCGGGAATTGATCGTTGCTCTGGGGGTGTTCCCGCTCGGACCGGAGGATGGACTTAAGGACCTGCTCGCCCGACATCCTCGCGGGGCGGAGGTGTTGGCTGCGGTAGAAAAGCGGCAGCGCCTGTTGAAGGATAGTTGGCTGAATGCCGTGGGACACAAACGACCGGGTATGGGGAAGGGGAAGCCCATGTCTGAAGTGGAGGCCTTGGAACGCGAGCTCGATCAAAGCATCCGCGCCGCGGCCGCGGCGTTTCCCGGCAAATTAAGCAAGTGGTTCGAGTATGATCGCTATGACTTCGAGGTCGGCGGTAGACCTGCACTGGTGGTCGCGCCGCGTCAGGAGGCCCCCGGCCGACCGTGGGTCTGGCATGGCGAGTTTTTCGGCCACAAACCTGCTCCGGACATCGCACTCCTAGGAAAAGGGTTTCATGTGGTCTATCTCAGCGTGCCGGATCAGCTGGGTGGACCGGAGGCGGTGCGGCAGTGGAATCTCTTGTATCAGGAGCTCCGTGACCGCTTTGGATTCGCTGCCAAGGCCGCCCTCGTGGGACTGAGTCGAGGCGGGCTGTATTGCTATAACTGGGCGGCAGTGAACCCGGACAAGGTGGCGTGTATCTATGGAGATGCCCCAGTCTGTGACTTCAAGAGCTGGCCGGGCGGCAAAGGGAAGGGGAAGGGGAGCGAGCGGGACTGGAAGTTGGTGCTGGAGCGGTACGGTTTTCAAAGCGAAGCAGAGGCTCTCGCCTACCGGAGGAATCCCATCGACACGTTGGCTCCCCTCGCTGCGGCGGGAGTGCCCCTGCTCCATGTGTATGGCGATGCCGATGAGGTGGTGCCCTGGGACGAGAATACGGGCATTTTGGCGGAACGATACAAGAAGCTGGGTGGGACGATCCAACTCATCGCGAAGCCGGGGGTGGGGCATCACCCCCACGGGCTTGATGACTCGACTCCCATCGTTGAGTTCATCCTGAAAAACTCGCTACCTCCACGGTAGCGTTGGCCAGTCAGAGTCAGCCCCGCACTGCACGACGGGGGGCTGGGCTATCGGGGAAACTTCTCTCCCTACTTGTAGTGGAGAAGAACAGGACTAAGTCGGCGGCTTCCCTAGTTCTAGCGATTGTCGGAGCGAGATCCGTGGGTAATCTCCTCGCCATCGTTCTGAATTATGCGTCGTACCTGGTTCCAAGGAGGATCCTTTATTGCGGCCGCAGGAGCACTGCTTGTGCTCGGTGCGGTAAACTGTCTTTCCATTCGGGCCGCCGATCTTCGGATTCGGCCTCCCACCTTTCCCACCACCAATCGCATTCGACTGGAGTTGGTGGGGCTGGCTCCGGGCCAACGTGCCCAGGTGCAGGCCATTCCCCGGCTCACAAGTCCGGCCGAAGAGTTCGGCCCTGTGATTCTCGGCGCTCGCGGCGAATCCGTTTTCGAGATCCCAGTCCCTTGGTCGGAGGAGGGCTATTTTCGAGCGGTTGCCTTGGATTCCGAGCCCGGATTATCTCCGCTCGAGCTGCAGATTCCAACCGCTCTCCAGCGTGTCGCCGCTGGCCAACGGCTTCGCCTGGCGCCCATGGGTGCTCTGGTCGCCGCCGAGGTCGACACGCTCGAGAACTGCTGGATTGAGGTGGCGACGGTGGTGCCGGACATGAACGCCGGCCAACTGGCTCTGCTGTCGTCCGACCGCATCCAGATCAGCTCGGATGGTTGGGCACGGGTCCATGGCGTTGAGGTCGCCCGGGTGGAGATCGTCTCCTCGCGCCTCCGTCTGCAGTTGGGACGTGGAGCTACCCCCGCGGCGGTGACCGAGCTGATCCGGCAGGTCGAATACCAACCGCTTCGCACTGGCCCCGACTCGCGGATGCACTTACTGCAGTGGCGGATGCAGGACGCCAGCGGCCGGCGTAGTGTGCCACGAATTCAAAGCGTGGAATGGGCGGACGCGTGCGACGAACCGTTGGATGTTGCTCTCGTGCTCGATCGAACTTCGTCCATCAGTCCGTCCGACTTTGACCTGCTGCGACAGGCTGCCGTCCGGTTTGTGGAACAGCTCGGCTTGTCCGGAGGTCTTCGTCGCGCGTCGGTAGTGTCATTCTGCTCCTCCGCGCATCTCCATGTCAGCCTCACTTCCGAGGCCGAGCGCCTGAAGTCAGCTATCGCGGGGCTTCAACGCTCTGCTCACTTGGACGGGAAACTGTGCGATGGAACAGTCATTGCCAGTGGGATTCGCGAGGGACTCCAGGCTCTGGAGGAGCCTTCGCATCGTCGCCTGATCATTCTGCTGACCGATGGCTGGGAAAGCAGCACGACGGCCACGCGCGAGACCGTCCGCGAGCTCACGATAGCGGCCGCGGCCGATGCGCGAAGCCAGCAGGTCCAACTGTTGATCTATGCACTGGGCGCTGGTCCTGACCACGCACACTTGCAGCGGTTGGTCGCCCGCAGTGAGGATCTCATTCCTGCGTCCGACTACGCGAGCCTACCTGCGATGCTGGGTGCGTTGGGCAGGGAGTTCTGCGATCCGGTCCAACCATCGCCCCGGGTGTCGGCAGGAGAGGATCTTCGTGTGGTGGTGCCACGGGTGGTGGCTTTGCAGGGGGTGTGCTCGAATTGCTCTTCCAGTGCGCAGGCTCGGTGGGAAGTGCTCTCGGGGCCTGGTGCGGTGGGCTTCTCGGCCCGCGCGCTCCACTCGGAGGCGAGCTTTTCCGAGCCCGGTGAATATCGGCTTCGTTTGACGGTAAGCGAAGGACTCTTTCGAGGGTCGGACGAGATCCAAGTGGTCGCGACCGGATCGAACCAGCCGCCGCGAGTGGCGGCTCAGTTCGAACAGTTGTCCGGGTTTGAGGGGATTCTCAGCGCTGAGGCTGTCGACGATGGGCTAGATGACCAAGGGTTTCGTTCGGGGCTTCCCCTGCGTTTTCAGTGGGCGGAAGTCTCCGGCCCAGGACCGGTGCAGTTCCAGCGTCCCAATCAGCCGCAGACTTTCTTGGCGTTCTCGGTGCCGGGAGAGTACCAGGTCAAGCTGGAGGTTCACGATGCTGGGGGGCGATCAACCAGCCAGGTTGTGCCAGTTCACGTGGTGGCGTCTTCCGCCTGGGAGTTCTTTCCCTCGGCGGGCTACGCCTCCGCCAGCCTGGGTGGGTTGCGGGATCGGGGGCAGGGAACGTTGTCCCTCCGGGGAGTTCAAGGCCCGGTGCGGCGCGCTTTCCTGTATTGGCACGGTCCCGTGGATTCGTGGCATTCGGATGCAAACAGCCGTATTCGTTTTGCCGGCCGCTGGATCCAGGGTGTTTCGTTGGGGCTTTCACATGACGATGGGTGGACGTACCGGCAGAACCATCCCTATGCGGTCGCTCATTCCTATCGCGCCGACGTCACCGCATTGGTCGAAGGCGACGGGGAATACCCGGTCAGCGAATTAGTGAAGAGCGCTCAGTTCAACGTGAATGGCATCTCTCTCCTGGTGCTGTTTGATCAGCCCGAACCTTCGCTGCGACGAGATGTGCGCTTGTGGAGTGGGAACGAGTCGAATGGAGGCTTCGCGCCTGCAGTTAATGATGAAGTGAAAGCCATGGCGGTGTATCCCGATGGTCGGGTTCTGATGGGTGGAGCGTTCACCGAAGCGGGCGGCATTCGGCGGAATCGGTTGGCTCGCCTGCTCCCTGGCGGGCAGCTCGATGTGAGCTTTGATGCCGGAGCCGGCCCCAATGGGATAGTTCGATCGGTTGCCTTGCAGGCAGACGGCACCGTCTGGGTTGGTGGATCGTTTACTCACTTCGACGGCCAGCCAACCGGGGGGCTCGTCCGACTCTCTTCAGGTGGCACCCTTTTGGATCAGCTGACCTCAAGCGTGGCGACTCATCAAGAGGTCAACGACTTGTTGATGCGGGGCGACGAAGTCTGGGTGGCGGGGAGCGATGGGATTCAGCACTGGGATCTCCAGGGAAACCTCGTTGCCGCGATGGCCCCAGCGGCGACTGTGCGCGTCGTGCGGTCCGCCTCGGATGGCGCGCTTTGGTTCGGCGGCGATCGACCCGGAACAGGAGATCAACGCATCGGCTGGCTGGCACGGTTGCCTCGGAACGGCACCTTGGAGATCATTCCCGCAGTCGTGGACGGCTCGATTGCAACGCTCGCCGAGGCTCCGGACGCTGGCTGGTACGTTGGCGGTGATTTCTTGCAATGGGATGGAGCCATACGACATGGGGTTGCACGGTTGAAATCCTCCGGTGCCCTGGATCTGGATTGGATACCGGAGTCCTTGAACGCTCTCCCTGGGCAAGAAGTCAGTGTCCTCCATGTTCAGACACCGGGCCCGGAACAGGCCTGGGACACCTCGGTGCTGGTGGTCGGAGGACGCCTCTGGTTGAGGAACGGGGAGGGCGAACAGGCCGTGGCGCTGTGTCGCTTGGTGGATGGTTCCACCGACAACGATCCATTCGAACCATGGAGGCGGGAGGAGCCGGACCGGGTGCTCGTCATTGCTCCGTCGGGTGATCAAGGTGAGCTGTGGCTGGGTGGGCATTTCCAGAAGGAGCAACAGACCAATCGTGCGCGCGTTGACCAAGGAGGCCATCTGCTCCTTCAAAACTCCGGTGATCAGGGCTGGGTCCTTCCTCTGGAGACTGGAGCCGACCCTGGGTCGGCCCTGCTCGAGCTTCATGTGTCGGATGGCCAGCCTTGTTCCAGCTGCCTCGGGCAACCGGGCGGCGATTTTCTGGACCCTACCCTGGTACTCAACGATCAGCCATGGAAGACTCCTTTTACCCAGACCCTTTGTGGTGTTGAGCAGGACCAGTTGTTCGCGGGGCTTTCGACGCCTTCGATATCCGACCAGTGCTGGAAGGGCACCGGACTGTGGGATGTCTTGCGTCTGCCCCTTTCTGGAGTGGAGTGGAAAGGGAGGTCGGGAGTGCTTCGCACGGAGTACTTCGGTCCATCCAGTCAGGAGGACTTTGTCACCTTGGTTGCGGCCGTGATGATTTCGCCCCCGGATGCCTCGGAAGCGTCTCCTGTACATCTTGGTCTGGCTCTGCCTCATGATGATCAGTTTCACCTGGTACGTTCGCAGGGCAACCAGCGACTCACGGTGATGGCCAATGACCGAGTGCCGGCGACCGCCCGCATCGAATCCATCTCCGTGCCCAACCTGCAGATCGGCAGGGTTCGAATTGCATCTGATGCGACATCGCTGATCCTGGAACCGGATCTTCACTCGGATCAGCAGGTTTTGGATACTTTCAGTTACGTGGTCGGATGGGGTGCAGGGTTCGTGGCGACGGGTTACGTCACGGTGTCCCTGACTGGACCTGCTCCTGATTTGCTGCCCGAGCAGGGCTCATCCACGCCGCTGAAACTGACCTCGGGCCCTTCTTTCTTCCGGGGCCCGAGGCATTTCTCGCAGACATTTGTTTACGAGACATCGGGAACAGAACGGCTTGATCTTGCCATCCTGAATCCCGAGTTCTCGGCCCATCTTTACGTTCGAGATAGTGACGGCGACCTGACGGCGTCAGCCTGGCACGAGTCAGAACCGTTCGGAGCATTTCTTCCCCGCGTGACTCCCGTCTACCTGAGCTATGAGATTCCCCGGCCCGGTCGTTATACGATTGAGGTGGCTGGGAATCAGCCAGGGGAGGGTGGCGAGTATCTGCTTCGCGTCGGTAAGGACCGGCCGGATCGTCCCTTCCTTGGCCTTCGGGTGAATCACTTGGAGGTCGCTGAGGAGTTTGAACTGGGCTGGATACCGCCAACCGAGAGCGTGATCGAGGTTGAATGGGACAATTTGTCCAGCCAGCTCTTGGAAGGCTTTCGATTCGAGGCTTACTGCGATCATCCTGCCATCGATATCCTGCTAACTGCTCCCGACACCGGTGACCTGGGAGCCGGCGAGACAAGACGCTGGTTTTGTAGGATTCGTCGTCCGGCAGTTCTGGAATCGGGAACGGCGGCACTCATCCTTCGAGGGTGGGTTGAAGGACGTATTGTCCATCGTTCGGTCGGACGCTTGTACTTTGGACCCGGATCCGCAGGGCTTCACGTCCAGGCGCATTCTCGCGATCGTGCAAGCTTTGAGCTTGAGGCGATTGGTCTGACGGGTGACCCAGCCGCTCCTGTCACGTTCGTTATCGAGTCTGGGCTCTGGCAAACGACGCTGAGGGCCGAGGGCACCACCACCACCTGGTCCAACGCGACGCCAGGACTGTATTGGGCCTGGGCGCACACCGAATCGGCGGCCTCGCTTCGGATCCCACTTCAGGTGGACCCCCCCAAGCCCCTGGGAGAGGCCCGTTCGGATTCCTTTCAAGTGGGCGTTGGCTCGGTCTCGAATCGGCTGGCCGTGTTGAAGAACGATCAAGGCATAGGGAAGCTGGTATCCGTAGGTCCGGCCTCGCTGGGAGTGGTCGTCCTTCGCTCTGATGGCGAGGTGGAATACTCACCTGCTGCGGGCGTCTCCGGGTTCGATCGCTTTACCTACGTCGCGGAGGACTCGGCAGGAACCCCGTTGAGCGCAGAGGTGGAAGTGGAAGTGGCCGATCCGGCCCTTCGTTGGATAGAGCCGGTCGATGGTTCCCGTCATCTCCTGGGCTCCGTGGTTCCGATCCGGCTCCAGGTGGATTCCACTCGTGCCGCAATCGTGCAGACCCGGCTGTTCGCCGATGGTCAGCGGATTCCGTCGGGTGAGGGCCCGGTGCTGGAGTGGTCGTGGACTCCCTCGCGAGCTGGGTTTGTCGTTTTGCAGGCCGAGGCGATGGATGAGCAGGGGATCTGGTGGAACCTGCCCGCGGTGCGGATTGGGGTCGGAACGGCTGATGACCGCGCACCGGTGGCGCTGATTGCGTCCCTAGCCCCAGGTGCTCTGATCGAAACCGACCGACTGGAGGTTCGGGGCACGGCTCTGGATCCGGATGAGGACTCCAGCTATCGCCTGGTTCTCCAGCGAGCCACCGGGGAATGGGTTCAGGAATGGAGCGGTGTCGGTCCGGTGGAGGGCGGAGTGTTGGGTGAACTGGATATGACCCAGTTGCGGAATGGATCTTACGATTTGACTTTGGTCACGCTGGGAGGGATTCAGACCGTGCAGCACACCGTGCGGTTTATTCTGCAAAGCGACGCCAAGATCGGCCAGCTGTTCTTCACGGAAACGGATCTTGAACTCCCGACGTCCGGGCTTCCTCTTGTGCTGTCGCGCACCTACGATTCGCTGAATCCTGGAGGGGGTGATTTTGGTCCAGGTTGGACCCTTTCCCTCTATGATTTGCAGGTTGAAATCGACGAGGACCGGACTCTTCTAGAGGACCCGGATACCGAAGCTCGGCACGAGGTTCGCGTGGGGGGAGGCCGCGACATCTCCCTGACCCTGCCAGGTGGCATGAGAACCACCTTTCGCCACTCACTGAGGCCTGGCCCGAATCGGGGTGGAGTTCCCTGCTTTTGTTACGAGGCACGCTGGGAGCCACCGCCGGGACTCCCGATCACCTTGACGGCGACCGGGAACCGAGAGCTTCGGTTCATTCCTTTCCAGCAGGAAATCCCGCCCTTCTGGGTCGACGCCGGTCCTGGGACGCCGATGGAGAATTATGATTTCCGCGGCTGGGTTTTGACGAATGTGGATGGGCTAGTCCTGCAAATCGTTCGCCCGCGGGTGGGCAGCTTGACGCTGGCGTCTGATTCCGCTTTGGCACGATCCGTCGAGGTTTATGGGCGTCCGGTTCTGCGATCTCTGCAGTCACCAACGGGCGAGCGGGTGGAGATTTCGGAGGACTCGAGCGTGCGCATCGAGCATAGAGACCGGAATAATGTTCGGACTCGCTCCCTGCTCCTGAAGCGAGGAGCTCACGGATTCATCACGGAGGCCTTCGATTCGGCATCCCTGTTACCCTCCGGCGAGCTGCGCCCGGGCGCCTTCCCCTTGTTGCGCTACGAATACGACGCTTTGACTGGAAATCTCGTCGCGGTTCGGCGTCTGCTCGATCGCGAAACTGGCCGTTACAGTGTGCGTAGCTATTCCTATACGAATCTGCTTTTTCCCCATTACCTCACGGAGTTGCGGGATGAGCGGGGCGTGGCTGTGCTGCGGCCAGGTTACGATTCCGACGGCCGTCTCATCTCGGTGGCGGATGCCACCGGCGGCAGAGCGCTGTTGAAGCACGAGTTGGCACGGCGTCGGGAGGAGTCAGTCGATCCGTTGGGCCATCGGACGATTCATGACTACGACGCCTTTGGGAATGTGATTCAAACCGTCGACGCGTCAGGGCGTATCACCCGCCGTTCTTTTGGAACCAACCACCGGTTGTTGGCGGAGACGAACGCATGGGGCACGGAGGGTGAGTCGTGGATGATCCGCACTTACGATTCGGATGGGCGTTTGTCCACCCAAGCCAGTCCCCAGGGGACCAATCGGTTCCTGTTTGATTCCTCGGATCGACTCGTCTACCAGCAGGATTCGCTCGGAGTGATCATGACCAATACATTTGACAGCCAAGGCCGGCTTGAGCGTTCAGCGAGAATCGCCGGAGGATCGGTTCAGGCAACTTCCCATCGTTACGATAGCGTGGGTAATTTGGTGGAGTCGCGTGACACCACGGGACTGATTACGCGTTACTCTTACGATACGACGGGTCAGATGATCCAGCAAACACTCCTCTCGGCTGAAGGGCAATTGCTGGACGCAACAGAATTCAGTTATGATGGGAACGGAAATCGACTCACCGAGTCGACCCTTCGACGGGGCGTTGGTGGGGCGCTCGATACGGCTACCCGCTCGTTGGAGTATGATGTCTGGAACCGAGTGATCCAGACTACGGATGCTCTGGGCGGGGTTCGCCAAACTCGGTTCGACGAGCTCGGGCGCGTGGTGGCGGAGGCGGATGAGCTGGGGCGGTGGACTCGATACTACTACGATAGCCGAGGGTTGTTGGTTCAGACGGTATACCCGTTCGATGACCAGACGCCGCGCGTGGTCAGCCGCACCTTTTACGATGCCCTGGGGCGTCCCGTTTATGTCCAGCAGGCTACCTTCTTGCCGCTGACCGAGAGTGAGACCAACAGTGTGGTGCGATCTTCCGGCAACTACAGTGTCTACGATGCTTTGGGTCGTGTCGTCCGGACAGGGAAGTGCCGTGACCTCAGCATCCGCATCGGTTTGGATTCACGAGGAATCACAGCAGCGGAGTTGGTGGAGGATCCGGAGATTCTCACGGTTCTAGAAACAGGCTACGACGTCGCTGGTCGCCTGTCCTGGGTACGTGATGCCAATGGAGTGACCACTGCATACGGGTTCGATGCGGCGGGGCGACGGATCTCGGTTACCAACGCTTGGGACACGCCACGTCAGGCCGTCCACCGCTCCCTCTACGGCCCCTCCGGGCTGCTTTCGGCCAGCGTTGACCCGGCCAACAATCGGACAGAGTATGAATATGATGCCTGGGGGCGGCGAGTTGCGACGAGGATGCCAGAGGTGGGAGGGCATCGGTCGAGCACTTGGCTGGCTTACGACGGGGCAGGGCACCAGGTGTTTTCGACCAACGAGGTGGGCATCGTTACTGGATTTGGGTATGATGTTCTGGGGCGGCTGACCTCGGTGACCAACGCCCTCGGGTCCTCCAATCAGACCGTGACCGTGTATGGGTTTGATGAGGCGGGCAACCAGATCAGCCAAACGGACGCGCTGGGAAGGACCACGCGCTATGCTTATGATGCGTTGGGACGGCGAGTGATGCGGGAGCTTCCGGGTGGCGAACGAGAGTTCATGAACTATGACGCCGTCGGGAACCTGGTCCTTCGAACCAACTTCAACGGGCGGTTGATCGAGCAACGATTTGACGCACGAGATCGCCTCTGGCGGAAGGCCGAGCGGCTCGCAGCGGGTGAGGATCTGCTCGCGGAGTTCACGTTCACCGCGACGGGACATCGAGCGACCCAAGTCGACCCCAGCGGTTCCACCACGTATACCTACGACGACTTGGACCGGCTGCACGTTCGCGATAAGCCCGGCTATGGTCGGCTTGAGTACGGGTATCTTCCGGGCGGCCAGGTAGCGAGGACGGTGGTGGAGATGGGCAGCAAGTGGTGGGAAGTCCGTTACGCCTATGACGAATTGGGGCGTCTGACGGGAGCCAGCATTCCTGAGTTTGGTGTGGGGGCAACCTACGCGTATGATCTCGCGGGGATGTTGAGCGAGACGCGCTATGCCAATGGCCTGACCAATTCCTATCGATACGACAGTCGGAACCGTTTGCAACAGCTGCGTTGGGGGCGTGAAGGGGAGGAGTATGCGCGGTTCGACTATCAGGTCAACGAAGCCGGGCAGCGGGTTCAACTGGTGGAGTCTTTCCGCAACGCCGGCACCCCCCTGCGAACGTACCGGTGGGAATACGACGATCTTCAGCGTTTGACGCGCGAGACGATTGGCGGCCTGGGGGCGGCCTCGTATCACTACGATGCGGTCGGGAATCGGTTGCGTCGCGAGTCGTCCCTTCCGGGCATTCCGAGCTCACGAATGAACTACGATCGAAATGATCGAATAGATCTCGATGATAACCCGGCGAATGCCAATCCGGATTACGACGGCGCTGGGAACACCCTGCGAGGTGAATATCAAGGGCGGCCCTATGAAGATCGTTATGATGCCGAGAATCGTCTCATTGAACGAGTGTATCGAGTCCCCTGACGGGAGGGCGGGAGGGATAGATGCTCACTACAAAATCGGACGCTTCTTGGGATTCGGCGGCTTGAGCACCTCGGGTGGGAGCTTTTCGGTGGGCGTCAGCCGGATGACTTGGTTGTTTTGCCAGGGGACCTCTTTGCGGTTGACGACCAAGGTTCTCGGCGCGAGTTCGATCTCATGCCCGAAGAGGTTGAGGGCGAGAGTGCCGGGCAGAAACATCAGGTCCTCGGAGATGCGTTCGCCGAAAGGCAGAGGCGTAAGCGGCCGATCCAGCCTGATTTCCGCACGTGTGCCGAGGTTGGTATGGGTTTCCCCGACGAAGATCAGTTGCACGCGGTTGATGCCGAGGCTTGGTTGGTTGAGCGTCAGCGAGGGAACTCCAACGGGGTCGGTAGCGAACTCCAGCAACCAGGGTCCCTTTTTGAGACGCATGTGCTCGAGAGCGCTGAAGCACGCAAAGTAGATCAGGGTAGCGGCGACAAACACCCCTGCTGCCGGCAGCAGGGGGAAGCGCATATCCGGCCTCGGGTTGACAGGAGGCGGAGTTGCGGGGGGAGCCGCCGGGGATGAATCAGCCATTGGCTGGTATCATGCCGCTTTTTCGGGCGAAATTGAACAGTCCCCCGGCATCGACCACCGGACGCACATCTCCGAGTGGTTTGAATTTGTAGACTTTACCGGAGGCTTGCACCGTGACGGTGGATTGATCGAGGTCCACAGTCACCACATCGCCCGTCTTGAGGATGTCGCACAGTCGGTCCGCCGATTCACACGGATAGAGTTCTCCGGTAGATACGCAGTTGCGAAAGAAGATGCGAGCAAAGCTTTCAGCCAGAACGATGCGGTTGTTAGCGGAGCCCATGGCGATTGGCGCGTGTTCGCGGGAGCTGCCGCAGCCGAAATTCTTGCCGGCGACCACGATCGGATATTGGGTGTCCAGTTCGTTCGGTGCCACGAAACGGATGGGATACAGCGAGTCAGGCAAGCCGCAGAGCGCGTAGCTTCCCAGCTTCTCGTATTCCTCCGCGATGGTCGGAACCAGATTGAGGTATTGCGCCGGAATGATCTGATCCGTGTCGATGTTGTCACGCACGACATAGACTGGGCCGGTAAAGACGGACTTCATGCCTAGAATGTGTCTGGGGTGAAGGGGGTTTCACAAGCTTTTTTGGCCGTCAAAGGCGTAAGATTCTTATTCCCTTCATGACCGGCTCTTGATATCTGTTAACTATCCAGGATTAACCCAAGACATTTGAGTTCCTATGAGGAGTTATTTGTACCTTTTGACGGCTTCGATTCTCATCTCCGCGTCTCCAGTTCACGCTGCAACCCATACAGTCACAACGGCTGACAATAGCTCAGGCCCGAACGATGGCGTGCTGAGTCTCCTGGAGGCTATTCAGGCGGCGGGCTCGGGAGATACCATTGGTTTCCAGCTTCCGGGCGAAGGACCTCATTTGTTGGAGACCCCTCTGGGAGGCTATCCTTTCATCACTGTGGATCATTTGACCATCGATGGGTATACGCAGCCGGGATCCTTGCCCAACACGGCGCGTTTTGAGGATGGGAACAACGCGCGGATTCGAATCGTATTGGACTCCAGAGCGGAGGATTTCCTCGAGAGCCCGCATCCGGATCAACCTGAGTTACTGGTACGGCGATCCACTCGCATGTTGAACGCGGACGGATCGGATATCTCCGGTTTCGGGGCGACTGAGAACGGGATCCTGGCGGTGATGGGCGCCCAGAATTTTGTCGTCCGAGGACTTTGCTTCTTAGGGCGACATACGGTTGGCAGTAAGTCCGACCCGTTACTCTATGCGGTAGCGTTGGCCAAGGCATCCGCGAACGCTCGGGTGCAAGGATGCTGGTTTGGCCTTCACCCTGACCGGACCACGATTGCGGCTTGTCGCTCGGCGGTGGCGGCCTTTCGATTTAACGAGGTCGTCGAGGGTCAGACTGTAGGCCGAGCCTCGGCGGGTTTGGTGTTCGGCACTGATGGAGATGGAGCCAATGACCCGGCAGAACGGAACGTCAGTGTGGGGATGAGCCTGGCGCTGGCGCTGGAGCTACCGGGCGCACGGATCTCCGGCAATCTGTTCAACGTGTTCCCGGATGGAGCCACCTTCTTGGATATTCGCGAGTATGCCCTGGCCAACAGCCTGAGTACGATAGAAACCTTTGAGAATGGGCGCTTCCGGGAGAATACATTGGTGGGCACCAACGGCGACGGCCTCTCGGACGAGGACGAGCGCAATGTCTTTGGCCCCTCGCTCTACGATCATATCTTCGAGTTCTATGGAGGTAATGCGGGAACCAATGTGGTCATCGCGGGAAATCATTTCGGAGTCGGCGCCGCTACCGCGAACGGATGGGTGCTCTATCCTCATGACCCTGCCGGTGCTCCCGATTTCTTCCAGATGACCGGGGTGGGCGATGTTCGAATCGGCACCAATGGCGACGGGCTGAGCGATGCACTCGAGGCGAACTTGATTTATGGCCTGGGTGGAGATCAATTGGTAGACGCCGGTTCGACCGTACCCGTGGTCGCGCGTGGAAATTGGTTTCGAGGAAATGGGTTCGTTGGATTTCCTTTCCAGCACCGGGACAAGGGACGTGCTTATGAAACCTACTTTGCCGATGCATTGGCGGGCCCGCTCTCCACTGAGACCGATGCGGTGCCTTATCTGTTGGACACTTTTGACGGCTTCTTCACCGGCGTAGTTCCCGTTCCGAACCTCGACCGATACCCATTTTCCTTCGTTGATGTCTACCTGCTCGATCTGGCCGCCCTACAGCAGGGATTCGTTGTCCCCGGACGCCCCCTTGCCACTTTTGTCGAGGGCTCGACGCAGGACCGACATGAGGGGACGTCCGAGTTCCGATTCACCTTGTCTGCCTTCGACGCGCCGGCTGGATCCGAGTTGGTGGCTGTGGTCACGTATTCCAAGTTTTCGAACCGAACCGAGTCTGGATCGGCACTCACCGGGCCGGTTTCAGGGCTGGTGACCCTGGAGGCGGCGGCGGTTGCTGCCCCTCACCCGATAGGTGGAACCCCTCTCGGTATCCGGGAGGCGGCCCTCGGGGTTGAGGTCTCGTGGCTGGCCCCAGAAGGCCTATTCCTGCTTGAGACCATCGACGACCTGAGCACGGCAAATTGGAGACCGGTGCCCGGCAAGACTGAAGTGGATCCGGTGAGGGGGAATACCCTCGTTCTGCCGAAGGAGTCTGCTAGCCGGTTTTATCGGCTGTTGGCTCGTTGACATCCGCTTGACTGCGCTCGCCAGCAAAGGCAGCGTGCGCGGCATGATTTCGCGACGCAATTTTCTCGGTGCCGCCTCCTTGAGTGTGGGCGGTGCGGTTGCCCAGCCGCTGGCTTCAGTCGCCGCTCAGCGTAAGGGTGGGGGGCGGTCGAAAGTTCGGTTGGCGCTTTCCACCTATTCATACTGGCACTTCAAGACCGCCAAGGTTTCGGTGGATAGCGTGATCGATCACGCCGCGGATCTCGAGGTGCAAGGGGTGGATGTTCTGCATCGGCAGATGGACAGTGAGGAGCGAGGCTACGTGCAGAGCCTCAAGCGGCACGCGTTTCGTCGCGGGGTTGACTTGGTTTGTCTCTCCATTCACCAGGATTTCGTCGATCCCAACCCGCTCGAGCGCCAGAAGGCCATCGCCCACACCGTTCGATGCCTGCAGTTGGCCCATGACATGGGTGTTCCATGCATTCGCCTGAATTCGGGCCGCTGGAACACCATCGCATCCTTCGACGATCTCATGAAGGCCCGGGGAGAGGAGCCTATTCTACCTGGCTACTCCGAGTCGGAAGGCTTCAAGTGGTGCATCGACTCCATCCAACAATGCCTGCTCAAAGCGGAGGAGCTGGGGGTGATGCTTGCGCTTGAAAACCACTGGGGCCTGACGCGATCGCCCGAAGGTCTGCTGCGGATTGTTGATGCCATTCCCAACCCTTGGCTGGGAGTGTTGATGGATACTGGCAACTTTCTCGAGGACCCGTATCCGAAGCTGGAGAAGATTGCGCCCAAGACAGTCTTTGTGCAGGCGAAGACGTATTTCGGGGGAGGCGAGTGGTACACCCTCGAATTAGACTATGCGCGAGTCGCGAGGATTCTGGATGACGTCGGATACACCGGCTATGTGTCGCTGGAGTTCGAAGGCAAGGAAGCGCCCGAGACCGGAGTTCCGAAGAGCCTGAAAAAGCTTCGCCAAGCCTTCAGGCTTTGAATTCAGATTGAGTTTCCTCACCCCGACTCGGAGTCGGGGTGATTGCTAGCAGGCCGGCATTCAAAAAACCGAGAACCGAACGATGGCCCGGCGGGCACCCTGCAGAACGATATCCTTCCTTCCACGGCTTGCTAGGGAATCATCCGGAAAAACAGGTGTCCCGGCTCAGTTGAGATCTCCAATTCCTTTGTCGCGGTCCCCTCGGCGGAGATCGTGATGATTGATCCATCGATCCATTCGACCAGGTCCCGCGACGTCTGGAGGCGGTAACTGGCTCCCGGATTCCCGCGGATCTCGAAGCGGAGCGTCGTGGCACTGATCAAACGGGCTGTGTCGAACTGAGGCGGATCGACTGCCGACCTGCCGCTCACTCGGACGTCGTCGAGCGCAAGGAACGCTCGGGTTCCTGCTTGTCCAGCGACGAAGTGATAGATCCATCGCAGCTGGACATACGCCCGGTTGAGCAACTCTGGCGGCAGCGGGATGGGGCCGATGATCAAGGAGGCATTGGCCGTCTCACTTCGCAGATAATCCACGGAATTTCCTTGGGTATCTCTCAGATCTTGGAAGGCTCCCTCGCCGCCCAGTCGATACTGAAGGCGGAGCGCATAGCTTCGACTGTTTACCAGCAAAGTGCGGCCGCGGAAACTGACCTCCGCTTGATTGAGTCCCCGCGTGTCAAGCGCGAGCAGTGCGGCGCCCGCGAAGCCGCTGCCGGCGTCCTGGGCATCGCTGGTGTTGAGGAACCCAATGCCTTCCTCCCCCAATCCGACGATGCGTGATCGGCTGGTGCGGTCGTACGGGAGTTGCCAAGGAATCTCAAACGCGTCGGAGCGGAGGGGATCAGGAACCGCCGCCATCGTGAAAAGCATGTGAGCGGGGTAGGTTCCGGGGGGCTCCAGAGCGCTCCAACGGCTCATGGAATAATCGCCCCGAGAGAGCGTGAACGGCTTGGGCTCGGGTCCCGAGTAATCCGGGTCTGCTTCGAAAGTTGCTGAGAACGTCAGATCTTCACCCGTGGGCAGCAGGGCAATGGCGGCTCGATTGGTGAGGCCCGTCCAGCCAACGAATCGGTAGCCGAGGTTTGGCCTGGCCTGCACCTCGATGGGATGGTTTTTGAAATAGATGCCTCTCCACGGCGCTGCAAGTGGAGCGCTGACCGAGAGAGAATGAATTCGGACGGAGCCTGCGTTCGTGTCGTTGACGGCGATGTCGATCAGGCGGGTCCCGCCCAACCCAAATCGCGAGCTCAACTGCTGACGCATGAAGATGGGTCGTTGCACCGCATAGGTTCGGAGGTATTTGACGTTGTTGCTCCACTCGTTGAGGGAACTTGGAGCGTGCCAGCGATCGATATGGGCGCCGATCTCCGGGGCGAGGGAGGTCGCCATGCCATCAATGGTTTGAATCACGTGATTGGACTGGAACGTGGTGTTCATCACATCCGCGAACCGGTTGATGAAGTCACTCTTGAAGGTAGGATTGGTCATCAGCGAACGAAGCAGGAAGGTGACCACCGGTGAATTGTGGTCATTGCCCCCGGGATTAGACTGGTACTGAGTCCACGGGCCGTTCGGCTCCAGGTCATAATCCAGCATTCGAAACGCCCATGCGGGCGGCACCGCCCAGAACCCGCCCCAGCCCACATCACAATCGAAGAGAATCCAGCGAAACTTTCCCTCGGGGGTGCGCGGTCTCCACGGGCGATGGTTTCCGATGTCCCATCGATAGTAGAAGATTTCACTGATCTTAAAATCGATGAAGTTGGACGTATCCATGTAAGACTGCACCTTGGCGAAATGCACGGGATCGCGCAGGTCGTGGGTCGAGATGTAACCGATCATTTCCTCCCATCGGGCCGTGTCCCCATTGATTGCACTGGCATATCCTTCCAGGTAGTCAATGGCCTCCGGATCCACTTCCGGATGATGGGCTGAAAAGTAACCGGGCTCAAACGCTTCCTGGCAGTGGTGGATGCCCCAGTACTCGCCGTTTAAGAACAGCAGGGCAGGCCGATGGATCTGGGTATCCAGCCCGAGTTCGCGTCCCAGGCTCTGCATGAAGACATCCCTGAACAGGGTGAGGTTGTAGTCATGTCCGGACGGGCGCAGGAGCAATCGATTGAAGCTCTTGACGGGCCAGTCGGGAAAAATCTGATAGCGAAACGGGCCGTCGCCCGGCGGGTTGAGGGCATGCAGTCGCAGGCCTTTGACGGGGAACTGAAAGGACGTATTGCCATGCATCCGAATCCCCGTGCCTTGGGAGAAACCCGTGACTCCGTTGGTGTCAAAGAATTCGATGTATCCTGGGCGTTCCCAGGCATCGCCCGATTGAGCGTAGTTGCCCCCAGGCGCGTTGCCCGGAACATAGATGCCGATGTTAGGATCGAAAAAATTTGCACGCGGGCTGGTGAGGGAAACTACCGGCAGACGGAAGCGTTGCCCACCCCGCGGATCGACGATGAACGTGCGCGTGACGGTTGGGCTGGCCACGGCATTGGTCCGGAAGGCCTTGGCGCGGACCACCATGAATTTGTAAACGGATCGGCTCGGCGGAGAGATTCCGCCTGGAGTGGTGGGGATGAGAGAGAGGGTGTTGGGGAGCGAAGTTCGGTTGGAAATACCAATGGAGGTGGTGAAGACGGGGGATGTGGCAGTCGGTTCCGAGCCATCCAAAGTGTAGCGGATGGTCGCCGCCTGGTTGCTGGTGCTCAGCGACAGCGAGAACGCGTTGGTATAGAAGCCGGCTTCGTGGGAGAACCGGGGTGCTTCGAGAAACTCGTCGGCCGCGGTCGTGAGGTTGGATTGGCCTGGAGTGGGTTGAACGAAGAACCTCCAAGAGCCGGTGGCATCCGGGCTGCGTCCGTACGATATGTCCGGAGGGATATCCACGGGGGTTTGGACCTGGTCGGCCGCGGTTCCGTCGGGTCGCGTCAGCGTGAGCGTTTCACCCTTGAGGCTAACCGCGAAATTCGCATGCCAATAACGGCGGAGCGGGATTCCGTACTGCGCGGAAAGGTGCTCGTGCAGTCCCAAAACTTGTCCCTCGGACAACGATGAATCAAACACGAGCAGTTCCGCCAGGTCCCCGCTCCAAGAACCGTAGGAGCCGGTTCCCAGGTTGGTCGGAGCGGTGACGTGAGCTCGGGGAGAGGTGTTGCCGGTGGCAGCCAGGTTGCCCTGCCAGAAGATACGCGGGATCTTGTTGGAATACTGGAGGGTAAGGATTTGGAAACCGGGTAGATCGGTGGCCAAAACTGCCAGGGCCGGCATGTATCCATCACCATGCTCGTAGATCGAGATTCCATTCGTTCCTGCGGAAACTCCCATGCCCGCGTTGGCCGCCCCGCCGTGGTTAGCTCCGAACAGATAGCGCTGCCCGGAGACCCCGCTGGCTCCGGAGTTGGCCTGAGCATCGATCTCGTGCGCGGTGCGGCTGCGAATTACCGCGACCAGACAAAAGTTGTTGGTGGGGGGAGGGCTGGACCAAGCCAGAAAATCGTCGACGCCGTCGAAGCGCACGGCTGCGGGCGTCCGCGTGAGGACGTTGCTGGCAAGGAGCAAGGGTTGCTGCGAGGAGAAGGTTTGGTTCCAAACGGCCCCGCTGCCGCTGAGGTCATTCCATTTGCGGATAAATACCTGCGATCCGCTGCGGCGGACGACAGTGGCGTCATTGGTCGCGATCTCCGAGGCTTTCAGCCAGGACCGGAGTCCGGGCAACTCCTGGGGTGAAACCGAAGCGATCCGCCCTGGTTGCCGATCCTTGCCATCCGCAAATAGAACCAGAAATTGACCTGCTGGCAGCACTGAATTGGTCAACACCCATCGGAAAGGGTTGGCTGGATCATCGCTGAGAGCGTATCCCTGCAGGTTCAGCTCTGACGGTCCCGGGTTGAACAGCTCGATCCAGTCCGAAAAGTCGCCGTTCTCATCCCGAAGGCCCTTCTGATTCCGCGCCATGACTTCATTGAGCACGATGGATTGAGCTGGAGCGACCCAGCAGGTCGCGAGCAGCAGCAGGAGGAGAGCGACAGGACGCTGTGGCGGACCGCCCAGGCAGTAATTGAGGACACGACGGGGTTTCAAGGATTTGGACATTATCATTTTGAGGAGCTCATGGCAATTTGGGAATTCCCAGGGAATTTGCATTTGACCCGGGAGAATCGGTTCACCTAACTTGGCACCAGCGAAAGCGAATTACTCACTATCAATAACATGAATACTATCGTTCCTCTCATCAGCTCCGGCGTCGCCGGTCCGCTGGGTGTTTTGCACCTGCCCCGTCTCTGGTTGAAGGTCTCCCTGGAATCCTGTGGAAAGCTCGCTCCCGGATATCCCGGTGCCGGCAAGGGCTATGACCAGATGGTCATGGATGCGTTGAATCTCAACCGGGACGCCGTGATCGCCTTCATCAAGGCCAGCCGCCCGACCTATCCGGAGTTCGAAGCCTGGGTCAAGAAACAGGCGGGCGTGAAGCTCGACAAGGGTACCATTGACACCATCAATGCCGCGATCCGTGGCTACAACCACGACGACGCGACCCGCAAGTCGATCCTGTCGGCCAACAACATTCCGGATGATGCCAGCGCCTTCAAGGACGCCATCAACCTGAATAACCTGGACGACTGGAAAGAACTCCACACCGCGGTTCTCAAGTAAGCAGTCAGCTGCTTCTCCTTCTTTTCGAAACCGGCAGAGCAATCTGCCGGTTTTTTTGTTTTTGTAGGGGGGTGGATGGGGCTGTTGGCAACCTTGGCAGGGTGGCGAGGGTCGCCTCTTCCGGTGAATTCCTGAATCCGCCGTCCAGAACCCGCAGGGTTGACAGAAAGTAGCCGGGGTGTAGAGCGCAGCGACACCCCCGGTTTGTCGGCCCCCTATTCAACAGCACCCTGAAAGGCGTGCCACCCGCCGGCGAGCGGATTTACCAACGAGTTTTGTTCATGGAGTCGAGGTGACGCCAGCATCAGACGCCGCTGGCATCGCTGCGCGATGCTCCCTATTGTTAAGGACTCCGGGGGTGCCCGCACCCCCGTATAGCCTAACCGGAGTTATTCACCGGCTGCGGGAGGGCTCCCTGCAGAGCCCTCCACAGCAGACGGTAAATAACTCCGTCGAAAATCATCATTTTGATCTCTTTTGGTCTGGATGCCGTACGGACATCACCCCCGTTCGCTCGACGAACTTTAGCCGACCCCCGACGGCATCCAGACCGCTTGCTTTGCGGATATGCACACTCAACTGCCGGCGCTCAATACGCCTCGCACTATACGATCTG